>NZ_JBHYZV010000025.1:44268-93892 GCF_042753905.1 Streptomyces sp. NPDC059248
GCGGGCCCCCGCGGCCGCCCCCCCCCCCCGCACCTTTTACCCCTACCTTGGTCTGGGGGCGGGGGTACCCCCCCCGGGCGGCCGCCCCGCCGCGCCCCGCCACGACCCGCCGTGCGAACGAGGGCCGCGCCCAAGGCCGTACCGCCCCGGGTGAGTCCAACGGGCCCGGCCGCCACGGACCGCCGGGTCCGGCCCACCCCCCACGGGGCCGGACCCGGCTTTCTTCGGTACGGAGTCGGGGCCCGCGGCCGCTGTGACCGGCACCCGTCACCGGGACGCCCACCCGGCCGCCACGCCCGTCACCGTCACCGCCCGGATCACCTGGCCACGGCCCGCCCGGCGCCACAACTACCGGCGCCGACAGGGCCGTCGCCCCCGCGCCCGCCCTCCGGCCCGTCCGTGTCCCGCCGCCCTCCCGCGCGGCGCCCCGTGCGGAGGGCGAGCGCCCGGTAGCCTGCGCCACGAACGAAACCGCTGTGACATGGGTTACATCGTTTCGCGCGAAGGAGCCTGATGTTCGAGCTGTCGAGGCGTGCGGTTCTGGGCACCGCGGGAGCGATCGGCGCGAGCGCCGCGGCCGGCGGGACCGCCGCCGCGGCGGTCCCCCGCACGACACCCGCCGCCCGTCCCGCCGCCGCGCCCACCGTCGCCGCCGCGCAGGCCGCGCTGCGGCGGCTGCTGCCCCGCCACGCCGACCAGTTCCGGCTGACCCTCACCGATGGTCCCGAACGTTTCTCGGTGACCGGCGAGACCGGCCGGATCGCGGTCGCGGGCACCTCGCCCGCGGTGCTGCTGACGGGGGTCCACTGGTATCTCAAGTACGTGTGCCGGGCGCATATCTCCTGGTCCGGCAGCCGGGTCGGGCTGCCGGAGAAACTGCCGGCGCCGGGCGGGGCGCTGGAGCGGTCGGCGACCGTGCCGCACCGGTTCGCGTACAACGACACCCACGACGGCTATACCGCCCCCTACGCCGACTGGGCGCGTTGGGAGCGGCTGATCGACGTCCTCGCCCTGCACGGCTGCAACGAGGTGCTGGTCACTCCGGGCCAGGAGGCCGTCTACCACCGGGTGCTGAAGGACTTCGGCTACTCCGACGCCGAGGCCCGCGGCTGGCTCCCCGCCCCCTCCCACCAGGCGTGGTGGCTGCTCCAGAACATGAGCGACTACGGCGGCCCGGTCTCGGCCGAGCTGCTCGCGGCCCGGGTCCGGCTCGGCCGCCGGATCACCGACCGGCTGCGCGAACTCGGCATGCGGCCGGTCCTGCCCGGCTACTTCGGTACGGTCCCCGACGGCTTCGCGGCCCGCAACCCCGGCGCCCGTGTCGTCCCCCAGGGCGTCTGGAACGGGCTGCCCCGCCCCGACTGGCTCGATCCCAGGACCACGGTCTTCCCGAAGGTCGCCGCCGCGTTCTACCGCCACCAGCACCAGCTCTTCGGCGCCTGCGACATGTTCAAGATGGATCTGCTGCACGAGGGCGGCAGGCCAGGTGACGTCCCGGTGCCGGACGCGGCGCGCGCCGTGGAGAAGGCGCTGCGCGCCGCCCGGCCCGACGCGACCTGGGTGATCCTGGGCTGGCAGGCCAACCCCCGGCGCGCCCTCCTCGACGCGGTCGACACCCGCCGGATGCTCATCGTCGACGGGCTCTCCGACCTCGACACCACCACCGACCGGGAAACCGAGTGGGGCGGGGCGCCGTACGCCTTCGGCACCATCCCCAACTTCGGCGGGCGGACCACGATCGGCGCCAACACCGACCGCTGGACGGCCCGGTTCACCGAGTGGCGGGACAAGCCGGGGAGCGCCCTGGTCGGCACCGCCTATATGCCGGAGTCGGCCGAGCGCGACCCGGCGGCGCTGGAGCTCTTCTCCGAGTTGGCGTGGCGGCGGGAGCGGATCGACCGGGACGCCTGGTTCCGGGAGTACGCCCGGATCCGATACGGCGCCGCGGACCCGGCGGCCGAGGCGGCGTTCGGGGCGCTGGCGGCCACCGCGTACCGGCTGACCAGTACGGACGGCAGACCGCACGACTCGCACTTCCTGCGGCGGCCGAGCCTGACCGCCGCCATCGGAACGGCGTTCGACCCGGCGGGCTTCGACCGGGCCTTCGCGGAGCTGCTGGGGACCGCCGAGAAGCTGCGCGGTACGGACACGTACCGCCACGATCTGACGGAGCTGGCCCGGCAGGCGCTGGCGAATCGTTCGCGCACCCTCCAGTTCGCCCTGCGGGCCGCCTACGCCAGCCGGGACACGGCCGCCTTCCGGGGCGTAGCGGCGCTCTGGCTGCGGCTGATGCGGCTCGCCGACACCATGGCGGGCTGCCATCGTTCGTTCCTCCTCGGGCCGTGGCTGGCGGACGCCAAACGGCTGGCGACCAGCCCGGCCGAGGCGGTCGTGCTGGAGCGGACGGCGCGGGCGCTGATCACCACCTGGGCGGACCGTCCGGCGGCCGACGCGCTCTCCAACTACGCCAACCGCGACTGGAACGGGCTGATCGCCGATGTGCACATCCCGCAGTGGGAGGCGTTTCTGACCGAGGCCGGGGACGCGCTGGCGGCCGGGCGGGCGCCGAAGTCCTTCGACTGGTATCCGGCCGAGGAGAAGTGGACGCGGGACCGGCGGGTCTATCCGTCCGCCCCGACCGGGGACGCGTACCGCACCGCGATCAAGGTCAGGGACGCGCTGGCCGCCGCGCCCTACCAGGGCGTGACGACGGTGACGACGGACCCGGCGACGTTCCGGCCCGGCGGCTCGGGGTCGCTCACCGCCACGTTCCGCAACCTCAGCGGTCTGGCGGCCACCGGCCGGGTCGACCTCACCCTGACCGGCGCGCGGCTGTCGCCGGGCGCGCCCGCGACCCGCTCCCTGCCCGGGGTCGCCGAGGGCGCGACGGGCTCGGTGTCCTGGCCGGTGACCGCCCCGGCCGAGGCTCTGACGGAGCCGCTGCGGGCGCTGCCGTACCGGCTGACCGTGCGGTACGGGCCGAAGGGCCGGGACGCCGTGCCGGTGACGCAGAAGGGCGAGGCGCATGTGGCGGCCCCGCTCGCCGCGGGCTGGCGTACGTACAGCAACAACGCGGCCGTCTTCGGCCAGCTCGGCGACCGCTACGCGGTCAACGGCGCGGGGAACGACCTGTGGCGGGGTACCGCGCACTTCGGGACGGCGTACCGGCCGGGGGTGTTCCGGGCCGGTTCGGTCGCGGTGGTCCGGGTCGACGCGCAGGCGAACACGGCGGGCTGGGCCCGGGCGGGGATCATCGCCCGCAACGGCCTCGACCGGCCGGGCGCGCCCGGCTTCGTCAACCTGGCCGTCACCCCGGGCCAGGGCGTGGCGCTGTCGTACGACTCCAACGGCGACGGCACCCTCGACACCTACCGCCGGATCACGGGCGTCAAGGCGCCGGTCCTGCTGCGGCTGACGCGCGGCGCGGGCGGCGCGTACACCGGGGAGCTCTCGGACGACGAGGGCGCGACCTGGCGGACGGTCGCCACGGTGATCGCCCCGGAGGCGGCCTTCGCGCAGGACGTGGGCTTCTTCATGACGGCCATGAACGGTGGGAGCGGGGCGCGCGGGACGGTACGGTTCAGCGGCTGGTCGGTGCGGTAGCACCCGCTGCCGGGGGCTGCGGGAAAGGCGGCGCACGACTCTGGCCACCACCCGCTACCCGTCAGTACATTGACAGGATGTCTGATACGCGGCCGGGGCCCGTGGACCCGGTGGACCCCGTGGACAGGGCGGAGCCCGAGCGGATCGAACTCGCCCCCCGCAAGGTGGCGTTCGACTGGGCGGGCACCCCTCTGCACTGGGTTCCCGGCGACCCCTTCGCCTCGCACACCATCAATGTGCTGCATCTGCTGCTCCCCGCCGGGGAGCGCTGGTTCGTCCATGTCCACAAGCAAGTGCTGCCGATGATCCGGGACGAGCGGCTCCGCGCCGACGTCCTCGGTTTCATCGGGCAGGAGGCCGTCCACTCCAGGGCGCACGACGACGTCCTCCCCCGCCTCAAGGCCCTGGGTCTCGACCCGACCCCGTACACCGCGCAGGTGGACTGGATGTTCGAGAGGCTGCTGGGCGACCGGAATCTGCCGCCGGGCCGGGCCCGCCGGTGGTGGCTGCTGGAACGGGTGGCGCTGATCGCCGCGATCGAGCACTACACCGCCTTCCTCGGGGACTGGGTCCTCAACGCCGACGAGCTGGACCGGCGGGGCGCCGACCCGGTGATGCTCGATCTGCTGCGCTGGCACGGCGCCGAGGAGGTGGAGCACCGCTCGGTCGCTTTTGATGTTTTTCGGCACGTCGACGGCTCGTACCGGCGGCGGGCGCGCACCTGGGCGACGGCCTTCGCCACCCTGGTCTTCCTCTGGCAGCGGGGTGTCCGGTTCTTCGTGGAGAACGATCCGTCGCCGGTGGGCGGCCGGGCGTCGTTCGCCCGGTTCCATCGCGCGGGGCGGGCGGGCACCCTGCCCGCGACCGGGGACATGCTCAAAGCGGCCCCCCGCTATCTGAGCCCCTCGTACCACCCGTCCCGGGAGGGGAGTACGGCCCAGGCCCTCGCCTATCTCGCTACCTCCCCCGGCGCGAACGGGGGCCGCCCCGCGTGACTGCCCGGCGCGCCTTGCCCATCGCCCTGGCCGCCGGGGCGGCCGTCGTCGCCCGGCGGGCGATGCTCCGCCGGATCCGGCGCTCCCCGCTGTGGCCGCTGCCCGCGCTCGCCGAACCCGTCTCCGGCCGGACCGCCCCGGAAACCCGCAGGACCACCCCGGAAACCCGCCGGGTCGTCGTCGCCGAACGGGCCACGGTCGCCGACGGTGTCGTACGGCTGCGCCTCGAAGCCGCCGCCGGGGCGCCACCGCTGCCGCCGTGGGAGCCCGGGGCCCATATCGACCTGGTCCTCCCCTCCGGTCCTGTGCGGCAGTACTCGCTCTGCGGCGACCCCGCCGACACCCGGACGTACACGGTCGCGGTCCGGCTGGCCGCGACCGGCGCGGGCGGCTCGCGCGAGGTGCACCAACGGCTCGCCGAGGGTACGGAGATCGAAGTGCGCGGGCCCCGGAACCGGTTCCCGCTGGTGCCGTCGGCGTCGTACGTCTTCGTCGCGGGCGGGATCGGCATCACCCCGGTCCTGCCGATGCTGCGGGCCGCCGACGCGGCCGGGGCCCGCTGGCGGCTGCTGTACCGGGGCCGGAGCCGGGCCTCGATGCCCTTCGCCGACGAGGTCGAACGGCTGGGCGCCCCAGGGGGCACGGGCCGGGTGACGGTCTCCGCCGGGGACGAGTCCGGCCGGCCGGACCTCGGCTTCCTCACCGGACTCGGCCCGGAGACCGCCGTCTACTGCTGCGGCCCCGACGGGCTCATGGCCGCGGTCACCGCCCTGCTGCCCGCGGACCGGCCCCCGCGCCGGGAGCGGTTCACGGCCGGGGTGCCCGCGCCCGGCGGTACCGCCTTCGACGTGGAACTCCGCCGATCGGGCCGTACGGTACGGGTGGCGCCGGGCCGGAGCGTGCTGGCCGCCGTCCGGGAGGTCCTGCCGGATGTGGCGTACTCCTGCCGTCAGGGCTTCTGCGGCACCTGCCGGCAACGCGTCCTGTCCGGCA
Organism: Streptomyces sp. NPDC059248; assembly: GCF_042753905.1. NCBI lineage: Bacteria > Bacillati > Actinomycetota > Actinomycetes > Kitasatosporales > Streptomycetaceae > Streptomyces > Streptomyces sp. NPDC059248. Next base: position 49,860 of record NZ_JBHYZV010000025.1, read on the forward strand.
CGGTCGACCACCGCGACGATCTCCTCACCGACGCCGAACGGGAGGACTCCCTCCTCATCTGCGTCTCCCGCGGCCTGGACGGAAAACTGGTACTCGACCTCTAGAACACTTGAACGCACCCCCATGGGTACGCTGGTGGCCATGACGACCGGGGTACGCCGCAGGATGGGCGTCGAGGAGCGCAGGCAGCAGTTGATCGGCGTGGCGCTGGAGCTGTTCAGCGCGCGCTCCCCCGACGAGGTCTCCATCGACGAGATCGCCGCGGCCGCCGGTATCTCCCGGCCGCTGGTCTACCACTACTTCCCGGGCAAACAGAGCCTGTACGAGGCCGCTCTGCGCCGGGCCGCCGACGATCTGGCGTACCGGTTCAGGGAGCCGCACGAGGGGCCGCTGGGCACCCGTCTGCTGCGGGTCATGCGGCGCTACTTCGACTTCGTCGACGAACACGGGCCCGGCTTCTCGGCGCTGCTGCGCGGTGGCCCCGCGGTGGGTTCGACCACCACCAAGGTGATGATCGACGAGGTGCGGCAGTCCGCGTACGAGCAGATCCTGTCGCATCTGGGGGTCACCGAACCGCCGGTCCGGCTGGCGCTGGTGATCCGCTCCTGGGTGTCGCTGGCCGAGTCGACGGCGTTGCAGTGGCTGGACGGGCGGCGGATCCCGCGCGGCGAGCTGGAGGTGCAGCTCGTGCACGACTTCGCGGCGCTGTGCGCGGTGAGCGCCGCCCTCGACGACGAGATGGCGGCCATCGTGGGCGGGGTGCTCACGGACGAGCCGGCGGACGGGCCGTTCGGGCAGTTGCTGACCCGGCTGCTGAACCTGGTGCCGGCCGCCGCCCCTGCGGCCGTACCCCCGCCACGATAACGCTCGGAGCGGGGTGACGGCCGGGGCGGGTGCCCCGGCCGTCACGCGCGTCAGCGGCTGGTGAAGACGGCGACCGTACGGGCCGGGACGCCGAACGTCCCGGTGGCGCGGTCGTACGACGACGTGGTCACCGTGCGGTCGGCGCCCGCCGCCTGGACCGGGTGCAGGGCGTAGCCCGTCCCGGCCAGGGAGCCCACCCGCTGGTCCTGCCGTCGCGGGGAGGCGTTGAAGACGATCACCAGGTCACCGGCCTTCATGGTGATGACCCCGGGGGTCTCGGCCGGTCCCGACAGCGGGAACGACACCGTCTCCTGCACCTGGCGCGCGGTGTCGAGGCCGAGGGCCTTCTCGGTGCTGCGGATCCGCAGCAGATCGCGGTACGCGGCCGATGCCGCACCGGTCTCCGGGCAGCCCGCGACCAGCGACGGGGTGCCGAGCAGCGGCCGGGCGAAGCCCCACTTGTCGCGGTTGTCGGCGGCGGGCGGCAGGCCCCGGCCGAAGCCGTTGCCGTCCCGGCAGTCCCAGCGGATGGCGTTGAACCAGTCGCCGCTGTCGTACGAGTTGCGGTCGAGCGACTTGGAACGCAGCAGGTCGGTGCCGGTCTGGGAGAGCGCGGGGCCCTGGGAGAGCACGGAAGCGGCCATCGCCAGGACCTGCGCGCGGGCCCGGTCGGCGGGTGCGGTGTCCCGGGGCAGCTTGAAGGCGAGGGCGTCGTACAGGGTCTCGTTGTCGTGGGCGTCGGAGTAGGCCAGCGCGTCGCCGGGGGCCGCGGCGTATCCGGCGGGGGCGCCGTTGTAGTCCACGTCGGAGCCCTTGACGGTCCGGCCGCGGCTGTCGGTGAAGGTGTAGCCCGCGAGATGGCCGGTGAGACCGACCTTGATCAGGTCCTGGTAGTGCAGCAGCCGGGCGCGCTGCTGTTCGGGGGTGCCGTTGTCGGCGGCCGGGTTGGGGTCGGTGAAGAGGCCGGAGGCGAAGCCCTGGACGCCGGGGTCCTCGTCGAACGGGCCGCCGCCGCGGATCGCGTCCCTGGCCCGGTCGGAAAAGGTGGCGATTCCGGTGCCCGCCATGTGCTTCTGGGTGGCCTGGACGAACCGGGCGTCGTCGGCGATCTCGCCGAAGTTCCAGCCCTCGCCGTAGAGCAGGATCTTCCGTCCGTCGACACCGTCGCGTTCGACGGTGAGCGCGTCGAGCGCCGCGCGGACGGCGAGCATATTGGCCTTGGGGTGGTGGCCCATGAGGTCGAAGCGGAAGCCGTCGACCTTGTACTCCCTGGCCCAGGTGACCACGGAGTCCACCACCAGCTTGCCCATCATCGCGTTCTCGGGCGCGGTGTTGGCGCAGCAGGTGGAGGTGGCGACGGAGCCGTCGGCGAGGAGCCGCTGGTAGTAGCCGGGCACGATCCGGTCGAGTACCGACTTCTCGGACTGTCCGGCGGCGACGGTGTGGTTGTAGACGACGTCCATGACGGTCCGCAGTCCGGCGCCGTTGAGGCCGGCGACCATCTCCCGGAACTCGACGGTCCGCCGGGTGCCCTCGGGGTCGGTGGCGTAGGAGCCTTCGGGGACGGTGTAGTGCAGGGGGTCGTATCCCCAGTTGTACGCGTCCTTCGCGGCGGTCTTCGCCACGCACTCCTGCTGCCGCTCGGAGTCGGGGGCGCCGGCGCCGAGGTCGCAGCCGGGGCTCTGCTGGTCCCGTTTCCGTTCGGGGATCGTGCCGATGTCGAAGGCGGGCAGGAGATGGGCGTACGAGGTGCCGGCGTCGGCCAGCTTCGTCAGATGGCGCATTCCGGCGGAGTCCCGGTCGGTGAAGGCGCGGTAGGTGCCGGGGTGTTTCGCGGTGCGGTCGGCGACGGAGAAGTCGCGGATGTGGAGTTCCTGGATCTGGGCGTCTTTGAGAGGGACGGCGGCGGGTTTCTTCAGGGTCGCCCAGCCCTTGGGGGCCAGTGCCGGGTCTGTGAGGTCGACGGCGAGGCTGCGGGCGGAGTCGGTGGTGAGGGCGGTGGAGTAGGGGTCGGTGACCTGGTTGACGACGGTCTTCCGGACGCTCGGCGCCCAGACGGTGACCCGGTAGCGGTACGGCTTTCCGGCCCAGGCGCGCGGTCCGGTGGCCGACCAGACGCCGGAGGTGTCGTCGCGCCGCATGGGGACGGTCCTGCCGTCGAGGTCGAGGGCGACGGTCTCGGCGGTGGGCGCCCAGACGGAGAGGGTGACGCCCTTCTTCCCGAAGACGGGGCCGAGCGCGGCGCGGGTCGCCTTCGCCGCGTACAGGTCGTCGAGGACGCCCGCGGTCTGGACGCCGGTCGCGGCGAGCAGGGCTCCCGCGGCGTTGCGTTGGGTGGCGAGGAGCTGGCCGCGCAGGGACGCGGGGACGCGGCGCAGATCGCGCGGGTCGACGGTGAAGGCCGGATAGTCCTTCAGATGGGGGAACTTCGCGCGCTGGGCGTCGGTGAGGGTGCCGGGGCGGAGCCGTAGCCAGCGGCCCTCGTCGGTGAGTGCCCCGTTCTCGACGGCGATGGGCTTTCCGGCCGCGTACACCAGTTGCTGGCTGGTGGCGGCGGTGGCCTTCACCTTCCAGACGACGGTCTCGCGGTCGATCCACTGCGCTTCGGCCTTGCCGAGGTCGAGGGCGGGGGCGGCGCCGGGCTGCGGGAGCAGATATCCGGGCCGTCCGGCCAGGAGCCGTACCTCGTGGCCATAAGTGGCGAGGTCGAGGGACTGGTCGTTCGGGAGGTCCTTCTCGTCGCCCTTGTGGACGATGTAGCTCAGCGATGTCGCCCCGGGGGCAAGCGGTACCTCGAAGGTGACGCCGTACGCGTCCTTACGGACCGGTGTCAGCGGCTTCGCCCAGTCGGTGGGGTTCGCGGCGCCGCTCCAGGTGTGGAGTCCCCAGCCGTCGTAGTCGCCGTCGGGCCGGTGGTAGTGGAGGATCGCCTTGCCCTTGTCCTGCGGCGGGTAGACGCCGTTCGGCGGGGTCTCGGTCTGGCCTTCGCGGCCCTGGGCGATCCACACCTGTCCGGTGCGGGCGAGGTCGACGGTGCGGCGCGGCCCGTCGGGGGTGCCGTTCCGTTCCACGGTGTACGGCAGGGTGGACGCGCCTTCGGGGAGCCGCACCCAGGCGAAGGCGCCGTAGGCGTCACGGCCGGTGAAGGGGGCGCGGACGCCGCCCGCGACGAGTTCCCAGCCGTCGTAGTCCCGGTCGGGGCGCTGGTAGTGGACGACGGCGTACGACCGCTCGACGGCCACCGGCTTGCCCGGCGGGGGTACGGCTCCGGCGGTGGTGGAGCCGAGGGCGCTCGCGGTCCTGCCGCGGGCGTCGACGACGACGGCCTTGTAGCGCAGGGGGGTTCCGGCGCGGGTGGCCGGGTCGAGGTACTGGGTGACCTTGTAGGGGGGCCGGTCGGCGGTGCCGAGGACCTTCCAGGGGCCGTTGCCGGTCTGGGCGGCGAAGACGACCCGGCCGAGGGGGCCGCCGTCCGCGTCGGCGGAGATCTCGACGGTGCCGGTGGCTCCGGCGGCGGGCACCTTCAGGCTGATCACGGGCCGGTCCGTGGGGGCGGGTACCGGCCGGTCGGCGCGGAGGACGACTGCCGACAGGGCGGGGACGGTGAGCTCGGCGGTGCCGTCGGCGGCGGTACGGACCCCGGCGGCGGGCCCGCCGCCGTGGACGGTCCGGAACAGGGTGTCCGGGGAGTCGGTGCCCAGCCGTACGGTCGTGGGCGCGGTGCCGTTGTTGAGGGCGACCAGGTACTCGTTCGGCTTCTTCGGGTCGGTGCGGGAGAACGCGTAGACGGATCCCTCCGCGTACCGCGGGCGCTGGACGCCGTCGCGCAGCGCCGGATGCTCCCGGGTCAGTTTCGACAGGCCGGCGATCGAGCGGTAGAGGGGATGGCCGGTGTCGTACGCGTCGGTGCCGTGGCCCCGGTCGGTGCCCAGCTGGTCGTCGTCGAGGTAGTCGGGGGTGGTGGTGGCGAAGAGGGGCTGGCGGGCGTCCTTGTCGCCGCCGTTGCCCGTGAAGCCCTGTTCGTCGCCGGAGTAGACCACGGGGTTGCCGCGGACCAGGAACATCAGCTCGTTGGCGAGCCGGGCGCGGTTCACGAGTTCGGCGTCGGACGCGCCGGGCCTGTCCTGGCGCAGAAAGGTGCCGATCCGGCCCATGTCGTGGTTGCCGAGGAAGGTGACCTGGCCGTAGGCGTTGGCCTTGTCGGTGGTGTAGCGGTGGTCTTCGGCGAAGACGGCGGCGAGCCGGGAGGCGGGCGCGCCCTGGGAGGCGAAGGCGCGGGCCGCGTCCTGGAACGGGAAGTCGAGGGTGGAGTCGAGCCTGCCGCGGGTCACATAGGGCGCGGTGGCGGCCGGGTCGGACGAGTAGACCTCGCCGAACATGAAGAAGTCGGGCCTGCCGCGCTTCGCCGCGTGGGCGTCGAGGGCCGTGGCCCACTGGGTCCAGAACTCCATGTCGACGTGTTTGACGGTGTCGATGCGGAAGCCGTCGATACCGAAGTCGTCGACCCACTTCTGGTAGATCCGCTCCATGCCGCGGCGGACCTCGGGGCGTTCGGTCCACAGGTCGTCGAGCCCGGCGAAGTCGCCGTACTCGGCGCTCTCACCGGCGAAGGTGGAGTCGCCGCGGTTGTGGTACATCGCGGGGTCGTTGAGCCAGGCCGGGACCTTGTCGCGGGCGCGCGGAACGGGGGTGTACGGGGTGCCGTCCGGTCCCGCGCCCTCGGGGATCCCGGCCCGGTCGTCGAAGGGGCGGCCGGTGGGGTCGAGGTACGGATGGGCGCCCTTGGGCCGGTAGCCGTACTCCTTCTCGGCGTGGTCGACGGTGTCGGCGGTGTGGTTGGTGATGACGTCGAAGTAGACCTTCATGCCCTTGGCATGGGCCTTGTCGATCAGCCGGGTGAGATCGGCGTTGGTGCCGAAGTGGGGGTCGACCTGGGTGAAGTCGGTGATCCAGTAGCCGTGGTATCCGGCGGAGGCGTCCTTGCCGGTCCCCTGGACGGGCTTGTTCTTGAAGATCGGGGCGAGCCAGATCGCGGTGGTGCCCAGGCCCTTGATGTAGTCGAGCTTCCCGGTCAGGCCCTTGAGGTCGCCGCCGTGGTAGAAGCCCTTGTCGGCGGGGTCGTGGCCGTGGTCGAGCCGGGATCCGGTCAGTCCGCCGCGGTCGTTGGCCCGGTCGCCGTTGGCGAACCGGTCGGGCAGCACGAAGTAGAACTGCTCACGGGTGGCGTCGTGCCGGGTGGGCTGGGCGGCGAGCGCCGCGTCGGACGGGGGCTTCGGGGGGCGGGGCGGACCCGCCGGGGCGGCGATGGCCGGGCTCTGTCCGGCGCACAACACGGCGGTGACGAGGGCCGCGACGGCGCCCCTTCTCCGTCCGCCGGCGCGGGGGCGCGGCCGTCTGCTGCGGAGCACGTAACTCTCCTCGGTCGAAGGTGGCTTCGGGGGCTTCGGGGGATCGGGAGGTTCGTCGGGTGCGACGGGAGGAACGGGTGGGACGGGAGGAATGGGCAGGCGTCGGGGCTCGGTGGCAGGGGCCGTCGGCGGCCGGTTCCGCCGGGGGCTCGCGGGCACACCTCGGCGCCGTGCCACGGCATCACCGCGCCTTCGCAAGTTTTTGCGGATTCTTGCAACAACTCCCGTTCACACGGCGGCCGACGCTAGAAGATGGCCGGAACCCCGGTCAACCCCCGCGGGGTTGAAGCCGGACACCGCAACGAAATCCGTAGGACACGAGGAGGTCACAACCTGGAAATCCGGCTGATTTCTTTCTGCAAGGTCTTTCGCAAGCTCTTGCAGGACTGTTAGCTTCACGCCGCAGCAGCCCGGCCCGTCGAGGACTGGCGGGGCCTTGACCTCGACGAGGAGTTCATGATGCGCAAGGGCATGACGGGCGCCGCCATAGCGGGCGTACTGGCGCTGACGGCGACCGCGTGCGGCGGCGACGGCGGCGGATCGGGCGACAGCAGCGGCCGCAAGGCGGCGGAGGACCCGCAGAGCGTCTCCGGCTCGATCACCTGGTGGGACACGTCGAACGAGGCCGAGGGGCCGACGTACGACAAGCTGGTCGCAGCCTTCGAGAAGGAGTACCCGAAGATCGAGGTCAAGCGCACCTCGGTCTCCTTCGACCAGGCGGAGCAGAAGTTCAAGACCGCCGCCCAGAACGGCAAGGGCGCGCCGGACGTGATCCGTACCGACGTCGGCTGGTCCGCCGGATTCGCCAACCTGGGCTATCTCCAGCCGCTGGACGGCACCCCCGCCCTGGACAACGCCGCGGACTTCCTCCCCGGGCCGCTGTCGACGGCGAAGTGGAAGGGCGAGACCGTCGGGGTGCCGCAGGTCACCGACACCCTCGCGCTCCTCTACAACAAGGAGGTCTTCGCGAAGGCGGGGATCACCAAGCCGCCGGCCACCTGGGACGAGTTCATCGCCACCGCGAAGACCGTCAAGGCGAAGACCGGGGTCACCGGCACCCAGCTCAACCCCGAGGGCTACTTCTCCCTGCCGTTCCTCTACGGCGAGGGCGCCGACATGCTCGACGTCGACGGCAAAAAGATCACCGTGAACTCCGCGGCGGCCGTCAAGGGCATGGAGACGGCGCTGAAGCTGGCCGCGCCGGACGTGGCGCTCAAGCCCGTGACCACCGACGGCTATGTCGCCGCCCAGACGTCCTTCAAGGACGGCCGGATCGCCATGGTGATCAACGGCCCGTGGTCGGTCTCCGACAACTACGGCGGCAAGGCGTTCAAGAACAAGGACAACCTGGGGATCGCCAACATCCCCGCCGGCCCGTCCGGCAGGGCCGGGGCCCCGATCGGCGGCCACAACTACGCGGTCTACCGCGGCTCGAAGAACAAGGACGCCTCCTACCTCTTCGTGAAGTTCATGGCATCGGCCACGAGCCAGGAGCTGACCGCGAAGGAGATCAACACGCTGCCGACCCGGAAGTCCGCCTACACCCCGGCGGTCACCGCGGACCCGGCGAAGAAGGCGTTCCAGCAGGCGCTGACCGTGGCGAGGTCCCGTCCGGTGATCCCGGGCGTCGGTGACCTCTTCGTCGCCTTCGACCAGCACTATGTGAAGGTCCTGCGCGGCGACGCCTCGCCGAAGGAGGGCCTCGACGCCCTCGCGAAGGAGTGGAACTCCAAGCTCCTCAAGGACTACGGCACCGGCTGACCGAGGGCCGGGGCCCCCGCCCGACCGACCGCGGGGGCCCCGGCGCCTCCCGGGCCCGCAGGGACGACGTACGGAGAAAGATGAGCAGCCTCATACTCAGGACCAGACGGTCCTTCAGCACCCACTGGTACGCCTGGGCCATGGTCCTGCCCGTGGTCGTCGTCCTCGGTGTGCTCGTGGGCTATCCGCTGGGGCGGGGGGTCTACCTCTCCTTCACGGACGCCGACGAGGCCAATATCGGCCGGACCATCGGCGACTTCTCCGTCCCTTCGACGTACACCTTCGTCGGTCTGGAGAACTACTGGAACATCCTCTCCGGCAAGGAGGGGTCGTTCTATCCCCGGCTGACCTGGACGGTCCTGTGGACCCTGAGCTGTGTGGTGCTCCACTACGGCATCGGGCTCGGTCTCGCGATGCTGCTCAACCGGCGGATGCGCGGCCGGTCGCTCTACCGGGTACTGCTGGTACTGCCGTGGGCCGTGCCGGCGTTCGTCGCCGCCTTCGGGTGGAAGCTGATGTACAACTCCGACAACGGTGTGCTCAACGCGCTGCTGGGGAAGGTCGGCGTCGCCCCGGTGGACTGGCTGGGCGACCCGTTCGTCCAGAAACTCTCGGTGATCGCGGTCAACACCTGGCTGGGTGTGCCGTTCATGATGGTCGCCATCCTCGGCGGGCTCCAGTCCATCCCCCGTGAACTGCACGAGGCGGCGGAGATGGACGGCGCCACACCCTGGCAGCGGTTCGTCCACATCACCCTGCCGGGACTGCGGCCGGTCAGCACGACCATCGTGCTGCTGGGCACCATCTGGACCTTCAATATGTTCCCGATCATCTATCTGGTGATCGGACAGGCCGGCGGCACCGAGAGCGAGATCCTGGTGACCTACGCCTACCGGCTGGCCTTCCAGGGAGTGCGGGACTACGCGGGCTCCGCCGCGTACGGCATCGTCATCCTCTCGCTGCTCCTGGTGTTCTCCGTGGTCTACCGCGGCATGCTCAACCGTCAGGAGGCCGCGAAGTGAGCAGCACCACCGTGACCCGCGCCGACGGGGCGCGTACCGAACGGGCGCCGGGGAAGGAACGGGAGCGGCGGGCGGTGCGCGGCCGGGACGAACGCTCGCGCGGCGCTTCGGCGGCCCTGCACACGACCCTGGTCTGCGCGTCCCTCGTGGCCCTCTTCCCGATCGTCTTCATCGCGCTGGTGTCGATACGCGGGGAGAACGGCTGGACGCACCCGACGGAGCTGACGGGGTTCACCCTCGACAACTACACCCATCTGCTGGGGAAGACCGAGTTCACCACCTGGTTCGTGAACTCGGTGGTGATCGCGGGCGGCACGATGCTGGTGGGGGTGCTGATCGCGGCGAGCGCCGGATATGCGGTCTCCCGGATGCGGTTCCCCGGCCACAGACCGCTGATGTGGACATTCCTGATCTGCCAGATGTTCCCGGTGGCGGTGCTGATCGTGCCCCTCTACAACATCCTGGGCGAACTGGGCCTGCTGGACAGCTACGGCGGACTGATCATCACCTACTGCTCGGTGTCCGTGCCCTTCTGCGCCTGGATGCTGAAGGGGTACTTCGACACCATCCCGGTGGAGATCGACGAGTCGGGCCGGGTGGACGGGCTCAGCCCGTTCGGGACGTTCTGGCGGCTGATCATCCCGCTGGCCAGGCCGGGTCTGGCGGTGACGATGTTCTACACCTTCCTCACGGCGTGGAGCGAGGTGGCGTTCGCGACGTCGTTCCTCAGCAGTGAGGAGAAGTACACGCTGGCGGTCGGACTCCAGACCTTCGTCGGCCCGCACCGGGCCGAATGGGGCCTGATGACCGCGGCCTCGGTACTGATCATGGTTCCGGCCGGGCTGCTGTTCTTCTTCGCCCAGCGGCATCTGGTGGCCGGTCTGACGGCGGGCGGCACCAAGGGCTGAGCGCGCGGGCGCGACTCCGGGCACGGCTCCGGGCACGGCTCCGGGCACGGCTCCGGGCACGGCTCCGGTCGGTTTCGAACAGGTTCGGGCGGTCCGGGCGGGTTCGGGCGGATTCACACGATCCGGACGGATCCCGGCGGATCCCGGCCGTATCCGCGCCCGGACGATGCGCGTTGACCATCGGCGTACGGGGCAGAACCTCCCCTATACATGCCGCACATCGGCCGACATCACCACAGATCACTACAGATAACAGATGACACTGTTAGTGACTGTTTCCAGAGATTTCAGAGGGAACGTACATGACCCAGGAGCTTGCTCCCACCCGTAGCGACCACTCCGCCCCCACCCCGGCCGGCTGGTGGCGGGACGCCGTCATCTACCAGGTGTACGTGCGTTCGTTCGCGGACAGCGACGGTGACGGCATCGGCGATCTGCGGGGCGTCCGCGACCGGCTCCCCCATCTCGCGGATCTCGGCGTCGACGCCGTCTGGCTCACCCCCTTCTACGCCTCCCCGCAGGCCGACGGCGGCTACGACGTGGCGGACTACCGCGCCGTCGACCCCCTCTTCGGAGCGCTCGCCGACGCCGACGACCTGGTCCGCGAGGCCCACCGGCTGGGGCTGCGGATCATCGTCGACATCGTGCCCAACCACACCTCCGACCACCATGCCTGGTTCCGGGCGGCGCTCGACGGCGGCCCGGACGCCCCCGAGCGGGACCTGTACCACTTCCGGCCGGGCCGCGGCGAGGGCGGCGACGCACCGCCCAACGACTGGGAGTCGGTCTTCGGCGGCCCGGCGTGGACCAGGACCGCGGACGGCTCCTGGTACCTCCATCTCTTCGCGCCCGAGCAGCCCGACCTGAACTGGGAGCACCCGCGGGTCCGCGAGGAGTTCGACTCGATCCTCCGGTTCTGGCTCGACCTCGGTGTCGACGGCTTCCGGATCGACGTCGCCCACGGCATGGTCAAGGCCGAGGGGCTGCCGGACATCGGGCTGCGGGAGCAGGCGAAGCTGATCGGCGCCCAGGTGCTGCCCTTCTTCGACCAGGACGGTGTGCACGAGATCCACCGCTCCTGGCGGCGGCTGCTCGACGGCTACGACGGGCAGCGCATCGGTGTCGCCGAGGCCTGGGCGCCCACCGCCGAACGGCTCGCGCTCTACGTCCGGCCCGACGAGCTGCACCAGGCGTTCAACTTCCAGTTCCTCACCTGCGACTGGGACGCGACGGCGATGCGGCAGGTCATCGACGACTCCCTGGCGGCCACCGCCTCGGTCGGCGCCCCCACGACCTGGGTGCTCTCCAACCACGACGTGGTCCGGCACACCACCCGCTACGGCGGCGGTGAGCGGGGCCTGCGCCGAGCCAGGGCCGCCGCGCTGCTCACCCTGGCGCTGCCCGGCTCCGCCTATGTCTACCAGGGCGAGGAGCTGGGCCTGCCGGAGGTCACCGAGCTGCCGGACGCCGTCCGGCAGGACCCGGCGTTCTTCCGGGGCGACGGCCAGGACGGGCTGCGCGACGGCTGCCGGGTGCCGATCCCCTGGTCGGGGACGAGCGCCCCGTACGGCTTCGGGCCCGGCGGCAGCTGGCTGCCGCAGCCCGCGGCCTGGGCGGGCCTCTCGGTGGCGGCCCAGACCGGGGACCCCCGCTCGACGCTGGAGCTGTACCGCTCGGCGCTGGAGCTGCGCAAGGAGCTGCCGGGCCTAGGCGACGGCGGGATGGAGTGGCTGGCCGCCCCGGACGGGGTGCTGGCCTTCGGCCGGCCGGGCGTGGTCTGCACCCTGAACACCCTCGGCACCGAGGTCTCGCTGCCGGTCCCGGGCCGTCCGCTGCTGTCGTCGACGGCCCTGGAGTTCGGCGGCGGTTCGGTGCGCATCCCGGGCGAGACCTGCGTGTGGTGGGCAGTCTGAGATGCGCCCGGTACAGTCCCATCCCGTGACCGCACCCGCACGCCTGGCCGACATAGCGGCCCAGGCGGGGGTCAGCGAAGCGACGGTGAGCCGGGTTCTCAACGGGAAACCCGGAGTCGCCGCGACCACCCGCCAGTCCGTACTCGCCGCACTCGACGTCCTCGGCTACGAGCGTCCGGTACGGCTGCGGCAGCGCAGCGCCGGACTGGTCGGACTGATCACCCCGGAGCTGGAGAACCCGATCTTCCCGGCGCTGGCGCAGGTGATCGGGCAGGCGCTGACCCGCCAGGGGTACACCCCGGTCCTGGCGACCCAGACACCCGGCGGCTCCACCGAGGACGAGCTGACGGAGATGCTGGTGGACCGGGGGGTCGCCGGGATCATCTTCGTCTCGGGTCTGCACGCGGACACCACGGCGGACATGCAGCGCTATGAGCAATTGCGGGCCCAGGGGGTGCCCTTCGTCCTGGTCGACGGGTACTCGCCGAAGGTCACCGCGCCTTTCATCTCGCCGGACGACCGGGCGGCGACCCGGCTGGCGGTGACGCATCTGGTGTCCCTGGGGCACAGCCGGATCGGTCTCGCCCTGGGGCCGGTGCGGTTCGTCCCCGTCCTGCGGAAGATCGAGGGCTTCGTCCGGGCGATGCGGGAGCAGCTCTCCCTCGACGAGAAGACGATCACGTCCGAGCTGATCCAGCACTCCCTGTACACGCTGGAGGGCGGCCAGGCCGCCGCCTCGGCGCTGCTGGACCGGGGCTGTACGGCGATCGTCTGCGCCAGCGACATGATGGCGCTCGGGGCGGTCAGGGCCGCCCGGCAGCGGGGCCTGGAGGTCCCGGACGACGTGTCGGTCGTCGGTTTCGACGACTCCCCGCTGATCGCCTTCACCGATCCACCGCTGACCACGGTCCGCAAGCCGGTCCCGGCGATGGGGCAGGCCGCGGTACGGACCCTGCTGGAGGAGATCTCCGGGAACCTGCCCCCGGGGCCGCACGGATCCGGCTCGGCCGCGTACAGTGAGTTCGTCTTCATGCCCGAGCTGGTCGTACGCGGCTCGACGGCCTCCGGTCCCGGAGCCGGCGGACGTCCCTGACCGGGGGATCCCCCCGGGGATCCGCCTCGGGACCTCGTCCGCAGGGTGGAGGGCGTGCGCCCCGAACGGGACCGAGGGATGATCGGTCGGTGGGCGTGTATCTGGCAGACTCTCGTCCCATGGGTGAAACGACCGTGAAGACACTGGAAGGCCGGACGGCCGACGCACCCATGGCGACCGGCGAGGCCGCGACCGACGAGGCCACGGCGACCGAGCCGTCCCGCTCGCGGTCCGCGCGGTTCTCGCGACTCGCGCGGTTCAAGGAGCTGCGTTCGCCCCGCCGCCCGCGGATATGGTTCGAGATCCTGCTGATCGCGGTGAGTTACTGGACGTACTCACTGATCCGCAACGCCGTCCCGGAGCAGAAGGCGAAGGCTCTGGAGAACGCGGACTGGATCCTTTCCGCGGAGAAGGCCCTGGGGCTCGACTTCGAGCACGCGGTCAATCATGCGGTGAACTCCGTGACATGGCTCATCGTGACGATGAACTATTACTACGCCACCCTCCACTTCATCGTGACGATCGGTGTGCTGGTGTGGCTCTACCGCTGGCATCCCGGGCGGTACGCGGCGGGTCGGCTGGTGCTCTTCGCCACTACGGCCGTCGCCCTGGTCGGCTACTACCTGTATCCGCTCGCTCCCCCTCGGCTGATGCCGGGGCAGGGCTATATCGACACCGTCCTGGTCCACGAGACCTGGGGTTCGATGGCCTCGGGCGATCTGAAGAACATGTCCAACCAGTACGCGGCGATGCCGTCGATGCACATCGGCTGGTCGCTCTGGTGCGGGCTGATCGTCTTCGCGGTGGCCAAGGCGCCCTGGGCGAAGATCCTCGGGCTGCTCTACCCGGCCGCGACGCTGGTCGTGATCGTGGCGACCGCCAACCACTTCTGGCTGGACGCGGTGGGCGGTGTGATCTGCCTCGGGGCCGGCTTCCTGCTCTCGTACGCCTGGTACCGGTCGCTGCCGCACCAGCTGCCCAAGCTGCCGGTACGCGAACCGGAGCGGCGGCAGCGGACGAAGCGGCTCGTACGCGCCTGAATCCTCTCGTACGCGTCGACGGCGGGGCCCGATCCGGGAAGGGTCGGGCCCCGCCGTCGTCGTCGGCGTAGCGGGGGCGTACCGGGGGCGTCGTCACCGCACGCGGTGGTACGGGACGGCGCGCTCAGCCGCGCGGGACGCCGGTGGGCTGCTGGTCCGGGGCCTGGGCCGCCTCCTGTGCCGGGGTCTCCGGGTCGGCCGCGCCCGTCGAGCCCGCCGCGCCCACCTTGCGCAACGCGGTCGCGGCGGCCACCGCGGCGACGACCGTCAGCCCGGCGCAGACCATGGCCACCGTGTTCAGACCGCCGGTATACGCCTCCCGGGCCGCCGCCAGGACCTGGTCACCGAGGTCGCCGGGCAGCTGCCCCGCCACCGCGAGCGCGCCCTCGATCCCCCCGCGTACGCTCTCCGCCTGCTCCCCCGTGAGCCCGTCCGGCACCTCGACACCGGCGGTGTAGAGCGCGCCGCCGAGACTGCCGAAGGCCGCGAGGCCGAAGGAGACCCCGAACTCGCCGCTGGTCTCCGAGAGCGACGCCGCCGATCCGCTCTTCTCCGGCGGGGCCGAGCTGACCACCAGATTGGTCCCCAGCGCGCCGATCGGACCGGTGCCGAAGAAGCTGACGACAAAGCCGGTGATCAGCAGCGGCAGCCCGCCGACCGGGTCGACGAAGGCGATCAGCAGATAGCCGGCGGCGGCGATACCGAGTCCGCAGCCGACGACGAGACCTACCGGCAGCCGCCTGGTCAGGGTGGGCGCGAGGGTCGCGGCCACGATGGACGCCAGCACCGACGGCACCATCCACACCCCGGCCTCGAACGGCGAGAGGCCCTCCACCATCTGGAGATAGCCGGTGATGAAGAGATACATACCGCTCATCCCGGCCATGGCGAGCAGCAGGATCAGCAGCCAGGACGCGAAGGCGGCGTGCCGGAAGAGGTCCAGGTCGAGCAGCGGATGGGTGAGCCTGCGCTGGCGGGCGACGAAGAGCGCGCCGACGGCGAGCCCGGCGACGATCGCGAGCAGGGCGCCCGGGTCCCAGCCGGCCCGCGCGATCTCCTTGAGTCCGTAGATCACCGGCAGGATCGCGCCGAGGGAGAGCAGCACGCTCGCCGGGTCCATCCGGCCGCCGTCCGGGGCCTTGTACTCGGGCAGCACGAGCGGGGCGGTGACCAGCAGGACCAGCATCACCGGGACACCGAGGACGAAGACGGAGCCCCACCAGAAGTACTCCAGCAGCACCCCGCCGACGACGGGCCCCAGCGCCGTACCGCCCATGAAGCAGCTGGCCCAGACGGCGATGGCCCGGCCCCGCTGGAGCGGGTCGTGGAACATATTGCCGATCAGCGCCAGGGTGGACGGCATCAGGGTCGCGCCGGCGATCCCGAGCAGGGCGCGGGTGGCGATCAGCATCTCGGCACTGGTCGACGAGGCGGCCAGCAGGGACGCGGCGCCGACCGCGACGGCACCGAACATCAGCAGCTTCCGGCGGCCGATCCGGTCGCCGAGGGTGCCCATGGTGACCAGGAAGCCCGCCATCATGAACCCGTAGATGTCCATGATCCACAGGGTTTGGGTGCCGGTCGGGGCGAGCGATTCCGCGAGATGCGGCAGTGCCAGGAAGAGCACGCTCTGGTCGAGGGCGAGCAGCAGGGTGGGCAGGGCGAGGACGGCGAGCCCGGCCCACTCCCTGGCTCCGGCCTTCGGGGGCGGCGTGCCCGGGGCCGGGTCGGGCGGCGGGTTCGAGGACATGGGTTTCCTTCCGGTGGGGTGTCGTACGAGGAGGAGGGCGCGGGTCAGCCGGGGTACGGGTCCGCGGCGCGGGCGTCCCGCAGGGCGCGGCCCCACCAGGCGAGCCGGTCGAGCATCGGGAGCGCGTCGGAGTGTTCCGCGCCGGGGAAGGCGACGGATTCCCGGAGGGTCATGGCGTGCAGCCCGGTGAAGGCGGCGCGCAGACCGGCGGATTCGGGCGGACCGACGAAGGCGACGGGTTTGGCCCGCCACTCGTCGGCGTACCAGTCGAGGGCGTTCCCCAGGACCGCCGGGGGTTTGTCGCCGCCGGTGTCACCGCCGGTGTCGCCACTGACGTCCGCGTCCTCCGCGTCGTTCACGACGACGAAGGCGTCGGCGGCGGCCAGCCAGGGCGCGAGGTCGAGCACCGCGCGGGGCAGGGGACCGGGCCCGGGCGGCCCTTCGGCCGGGTAGTCCGGGAGCCGGGCCTCGGCCAGGTCGAGCACATCGACGTCGAGGTCGTCGCGTTCGGCGGCGAGTCCGGCGATCCACCGGGCGGCGGAGCCGGGCCGCCCTTCGGCGGCGCAGCCGACGAGGACGGCGACGCGGATCGGGGGCACGGGGGCGTTCGGTGGGGTGGGCACGGTGGTTCCTCTCGTTGCGGACCGCGACGGAGCCACAGCGTGCGCGCCGCCCCTCTCGGTTCCCTCCCGGTCCGCTCTCGCCCGCCGGACCCGGGCAGGGGCGCGGGGGCCTCCCCACGGAACCCGGGCGCCCGGGTCTACGACTCGGTGACCAGGTCGAAGGTCCGATGCGCCCCGCGCCCGCCGCCGGTTAGCGTGACCGCATGCGTTTCGGAGTGCTCGGCCCCCTGACCGTCTGGACGTCCGACGGACGGGCGGTACGGGTTCCCGAGTTGAAGGTGCGGGCCCTGCTCGCGGTCCTGCTGGTCCACCGGGGGCGGCCGGTGTCCGCGGACCGTCTGGTGGCCGATGTCTGGGGCGACCGGCCCCCGGGCAACCCGGCCGCCGCGCTCCAGAACAAGGTGTGGCAGCTCCGCCGGGCGCTGGAGGCCGCCGAGCCCGGCGGCCGGGACCTCGTCGTCTCCCGCGCCCCCGGCTACGAACTGCGGGCGGACGGCGGTGCCGTGGACGCGGACCGGTTCGCGGAGCTGACCGCGCGGGCCAGGGCGGCGGCCGATCCGCACGGCCGTGCCGCGCTGTTCGCCGACGCGCTGGCGCTCTGGCGGGGGCCCGCCTTCGCCGACTTCGCCGACGAGGAGTTCCCCGGGGCCGACGCCGCCCGGCTCGCCGAGCAGCGGCTCACCGTCCTCGAAGAGCAGGCGGAGACCCGTCTGGAGCTGGGCGAACACGCCCTTGTCGCCGATGAACTGGGCGATCTGGTGACCCTCCACCCGCTCCGGGAGCGGCTGCGCACGGCCCATGTACGCGCCCTCTATCTGGCCGGGCGGCAGGGCGCGGCGCTGAGCAGCTACGCCGAGCTGCGGGAGCGGCTGGCCGATGAGCTGGGAGTGGACCCGGGCCCGGAACTGGCGGCCCTGCACCGGGCGGTACTCGCCCAGGACCCGGCGCTCACCGCCGTACCGGCACCGCCGACGACCTCGGCCCGGCCGCCGTCGAACGTGCCCCGCGCGCTGACCGGGCTGATCGGCCGCGACGGGGACATCGCCGAACTGCGGGCGGCACTGGACCGGCACCGGCTGGTGACCCTGACAGGGCCCGGCGGGGTCGGCAAGACCCGGCTGGCGCTGGCGGTCGCGGCCGGGCCCGGGCCCGCGTTCCCGGGCGGGGTACGGCTGGTGGAGCTGGCGGCGCTCGCCCCCGCCACCGATCCCGGGGACACCGGTCCGGCCGATCTGGTCGCTGCGGTGCTGGGGGTACGGGACGACATCGTGGCCGGAACGGGCGGCGACCCGGGTCCGCCGTCGGCGGTGGACCGGATCGTGACCGCGCTCGGCGACCGTCCGGCGCTGCTGGTCCTCGACAACTGCGAGCATGTGGTGGAGCCGGTCGCGGCCCTGGTGGAGGCCTTGCTCACGGCGGCGCCCCGGCTGACGGTCCTGGCCACGGGCCAGGTGCCGCTGCGGGTGCGGGGCGAGTGGCTGCGCGAGGTGGCGCCGCTGGCCGGGGCCGACGCGGTGGCCCTCTTCACGGAGCGGGCCGCCGCGGCCGCCCCGCGTCTGACGATCGGCCCCGCCGACGCCGAAGCGGTGGCGGCGATCTGCCGGCGCCTCGACGGTCTGCCGCTGGCGCTGGAGATGGCCGCGACACGGGTACGGCTGCTGGGCCCGGCCGAGCTGGCGGCCCGGCTCGACGACCGCTTCCACGTCCTGGCGTCGGGGGTACGGGGCGCGCCCGCCCGGCAGCGCACCCTGCGGGCGGTGATCGACTGGAGCTGGGAGCTGCTCGGGGAGCGGGAGCGGGTGGTCCTGCGGCGGCTCGCCGTGCACGCCGACGGCTGGGGACTGGCCGCCGCCGAGGCGGTCTGCCCGACCGGGGACGTCGCTCCCGCCGACGTACTGGAGCTGCTGGCCCGGCTGGTGGAGGCGTCGCTGGTCGTGGTGGTGGACACGGCGGAGGGGCCGCGGTACCGGCTGCTGGAGTCGGTGTCCGCGTACTGCGCCGAACGGCTGCGGGACCACGGCGAGCTGGACGAACTGCGGGTCCGGCACCGGGACTACTACACGGACTTCGCCGAGCGGGCCGAGCCGCATCTGCGGGGGCACGGCCAGCGGCAGTGGCTGCGGCTGCTCGACGCCGAGCAGGGCAATCTCCGGACGGCGCTGGACGGCGCCGAACGGGACGGGGACGCGGACCGGGCGCTGCGGCTGGTCAACGCCCTGACCTGGTACTGGCGGCTGCGCGGCCGGTACGCGGAGGCGGCGCGCCGGCTGGACCGGGCCCTGGCGGTCGCGGCGGCGGCGGGGTACGGGAGTCCGGCCGCCGGGCCCCGGGCGCGGCGAGAGGTCGCGGCGGCCACGGCGCGGCTCGGCGGGATGCGGCTGGCGCTGGGCGGTACGGCGGATCCGGTGACGGAGTACCGCGCGGCGCTGTCGGCGTACGAGGGCACGGCCGATCCCGCCGGGCTGGCCTGGGCCCGCTGGTATCTGGGCTCCCATCTCTACGGGATCGGGGACCCGGCGCCCGGCCGTAAACTGGCGGAGGCGGCGCTGGCCGGGTTCCGCGCCCTCGGTGACACCTGGGGTACGGCGGCGGCGCTGGCGAGTCTGGCGTTCCAGGCGAAGCTGCGGGGCGACTTCGCGGTGGTGCTGGGCCACGGCGAGCGGAGCCTCGCGCTCTTCCGGGAGCTGGGCGACCAGTGGGGGCAGTTGCAGGCGCTGGTGGCGCTCCAGACCAGGGCCGAGGCGCTGGGCGAGTACGAGCGCGCCGGGCGGCTGCACCGGGACGGGCTGCGGATGGCGGAGGACCTGGGACTCTGGCCCGATGTGTCGTTCCAGCTCTCCGGACTCGGCCGGATCGCCCTGCTGACCGGGGACTTGGACCGGGCCCGGGAGCTGCACGAGCGGGCGCGGCGGCTCGCCGTGGAGCAGGCCGACGTCTTCGGCGAGCAGTACGCGGAGACCGGGCTCGCGCTGGGCGCGCGCCGCGAGGGGCGGCTGTCCGAGGCGGAGGAGCGGCTGCGGACCGTGGTGCGGCTGCACGGCGAGATGGGGTACGAGCCGGAGGTGCCGCCGCTGGTCCTCGCCGAACTGGGCTTCGTCGCCGAGGCGCGGGGCCTGGCCGGGGACGCGCTGCGGCTCCAGTCGGAGGGCCTGGCGGTGGCGCGCGCCGGGGGTGATCCGCGGTCCGTGGCCCTGGCGCTGGAGGGGCTCGCGGCGGCCCGGCTGCTGTCGGGCGCCGCCGCCGGGGCCGCCGCCCTGCTGGGCGAGGCCGCCGCGACCAGGGAGTCGGTGGGCGTACCGCTGCCCTCGGGCGAACGGGGCGATGTGGACCGGGTCGAGGCGGGGGCGCGGGCGGTACTGGGGGATCGGGGCTACGCGGAGGAGTTCGCGCGGGGCCGTGCGGCGGCGCCGGAGGCCGCCGGTGGAACGGCGCTGCCGGCGGGAGCCGTTGTGCGGGTGACCGCCGACGCGGGCTGACCGGCGGCGCCGGGCGCCCGGCCCTGGGGAGTCCGGAGCGCACCGGCGCCGTCCCCGTCGATCGCCCTCCGCAGGGGGGCGCGGAGGACGGCCGAGCGTGCGTACGGGTAGCCGCGCGGGGGTCGCGCGGGGTCAGATGCGGACCCAGAGCTCCCACACGCCGGGCTTGTAGGCGAACGGCTTGCACTGGTAGATGACGCCCCACATATGGGCGCCCGCGACGCCCGCGGCGTCGCACTCCGCCTTGGAGGAGTAGTGGTTGTGGACGCGCCAGCCGAAGGTCGCGGCCGACGGGGTGGCGGTGCTGAGCACAAGACCGGCCGAAGCGGCGACGGCGGCAAGGGCGAGACCCAGACGTTTCACCATGGACACAACTCCTCTGTTCGACGGAAGAAGTGACGTTTCCCCGGGGACAGGCGCGGCGCGGGAAGCAACGTAACCGTGTCACCGCACACCGCACAAGAGGTCTACACCAGTAGACTTTTCCCGTTCTCGACCGGTACGGGAACGGCCCCCCGGTATAGGCCGTCGGTGGCGCACATCCGCCAAGAACTTTCCTGTTCGATTTTCGGATGGGTACGTTCTCCCCACGGGACGTGGAATGTGCAAGCGCCGGGCCCCGCACCCGGCTTCCGGGATTGGGAGAAATCGATGTCCGATACATACGAGGATTCCGAGGGATCCGTCGTCGACGAATATCTCGCCAACAACGTCACGTACGCGGCCGCGTTCGGCGGTCCGCTCGCCCTGCCCCCCGCCCGCCGGCTGGCGGTCGTGGCCTGCATGGACGCCCGCCTGGACATCTTCGCGATCCTGGGCCTCAAGGAGGGCGACGCCCATATCGTCCGGAACGCGGGAGGCGCGGTCACCGAGGACGCGATCCGGTCGGTGGCGATCAGTCAGCGGCTGCTCGGCACCAACCGGATCATGCTGATCCATCACACCGACTGCGGTATGCAGACCTTCAAGGACGATGAATTCAAAGCGGATCTCCAGGCCGAGACCGGAATCCGCCCGCCCTGGTCACCGGAGGCGTTCACCGATCTGGAGGAGGACGTCCGCCAGTCGATCCGCCGGATCGAGGTGGACCCCTTCGTTCCGCACAAGCACTCCATCCGGGGCTTCGTCTTCGACGTGCACACGGGACGCCTGAAAGAGGTGAGCTACCCGAAGTAGAAGGAGTCTCAGGGGAATAGAGAGAATTGCGGGAACAGTGGGACGTGAGTGACGTACGGGAAAGGGCTTGAGCCGCTCCCCGTGCGCCGAACGGCCCGCTGTGGTGGGGCGGCATCCGCCACCGCCCCACCATCCCACCGGCCCACCGCCCGCGAGCCCCGGGCCGGTCCGGCGCCTGATCAGCGCCGGCGCAGCGCGTGGAGGTCGGCCCACTGCTCGGCCGTGATGTTCTTCGGCAGGGCGGCGGCCGGGACGCGATGGCCGCGGAGCCAGCCGTCGACGGTCCGCCGGGGCAGTTCGGGCAGGGCGTGTCCGACGATCCGGGCCAGACCGCGCCCCCGGCCGTTGAACACCCGGGCGACCATGTCCTGATAGGCCGCGCGGTCCCGCTCGGCGACCAGGGGTCGCCGGCGGCGGGCCATGGTGAGCAGCCCCCCGTCGACGTTCGGCCGGGGCCGGAAGGCGTTGGCGGGCACCCGGCCGACGAGCCGGAACTCGTACCAGGGCCACCACTGCGCGGTCATCAGCGTCGCCCCGCCGACCCCGGCCCGGCGCCGGGCGACCTCCCACTGCACCAGCAGCACGGCATCGGTCCATGCCGGGGCCCGCAGGATTCCGCGGAGCATCGCGGTGGTCGCGTGGAAGGGGAGGTTGCCGACAACGACATACGGGTTGCCGGGTGCGGGATAGCGGAGGAAGTCCGCCGTAACGACGGTGGTGGCGGGTCCGGTGCGGTCCCGCAGCCGGGCGGCCCGGCGGCCGTCGATCTCCACGGCCGTCAGCGCCCGCCCCAGCCGCTGGAGCGGCAGGGTCAGGGCGCCGTCCCCCGGGCCGATTTCGAGGATGGGCCCGCGGGTGTCGGCGACGAGGCGGGTGAAGGTGTCGATCGTGGACCGGTCGACGAGGAAGTTCTGCCCCAGTTCATGCCGACCGGGGTGGTGGTGCGCGTGCAAGGAAGGTGTCTCCGCGGCTTCGAGGGAGCCGGGCAGCACGGGATGTCCGCCCGGCGCGTACGCGCTGAAGCGGCGAGATTCCTGCGATCAGGAGAGGAGTCCGCCGCTAGAGGCGACGGAAACGGGTCATCGCCGCGGCGATCCCTTCGATTCCGGACATGCAGGGGACGCTACCCGACGCCCCCGGGACGACCAACCGGTTTTTTCACAGCTCTCGGGGCAGGGCTGAACCTCCGGAAAGGACCGGCCCTCCGGAAAGAACCGGAGCCGCCCGACGGGGGCGCGGGCGGCTCCGGTCCTTCCCGGAGGGCGGGTCAGGCCCGGTGGGTGATCCGGCCCGACATCACCGTCAGCGGTACGGGCGCGTCCGCGACCTCGTCGGCGGTCGCCGTCACCGGGTCGACGCCGAGGGCGGTCAGATCGGCGCGGTAGCCGACCGCGATCCGGCCCGCGATCGCGGACTCGCCCGCGGCCAGCGCCGCGTGGGAGGTACAGCCCTCCAGTGCCATCAGCCCGGTGAGGCCGTGGCCGGCGGCCGCGCCCCGGGGCGCGAGCGCCGTCGCCAGCACGCCCCGGGCGTCGTAGGGGGCGATGGGCCAGTCGGAGCCCAGCGCCAGGACCGCCCCGGCGTCGCGCAGATCCCGGCAGCGCCAGGCGCGGTCCGCGCGGTCCGTACCGAGCCGCTTCGACCACTCGTCGGAGTGGTCGGCCCGGGTGTACACGGTGTGCGGCGGCTGCATCGACGCCACCACACCGAGCCGGGCGAACCGGCCGATCTGGTCGTCGGGGACGGTCTCGATGTGCTCGATCCGATGGACCGGTGCCCCCGTCCCGCGCGGCCCGAGCGCCTCGACGGTGTCCAGCACATGGCGTACCGCCGCGTCGCCGATGGCGTGCGTCGCGGTGCCCACTCCCGCCCGGTGCAGCCGGTGGACGGCGGCGCTGTACGCGGCGGGGTCCGGCCAGAAGGAGTCGGTACCGCGCCCGTGGCAGTCGGCGTGCTCCAGCCAGGCCGTACCGCCCTCGACGGTGCCGTCCATGAAGAACTTCACCCCGCCGACCCGCCAGTCGCGCCCGCGCTCCCGCTGGACGGCGACGAGCCGCTCCAACTCGTCCTCCCCGGCGCCGGGCATGCACCAGGGCGCGAGCCGGAGCCGTACCGGCAGATCGGCGGAGTCCTCGACGGACGCGAGCAGTTCGAGGGAGTCCCCGCCGAGGTCCATCACATGCGCCGACGCGATCCCGGTCGCCGCCATCCCGGACAGCAGCTCCAGCAGCCGGGTGCCGCGCTCCGCGAACGGGGCGCGCGGCAGCACCCGCGCCACCAGGTCCATCGCCGCGTGCTCGATCAGATAGCCGGTCGGCCGCCCCTCCGGGTCGCACACCACGTCCGCCCGCTGGACGAACGTACGCGGCCCGTCGATCCCGGCCGCCTTGAGGGCGGCGGCGCCGACCAGCGCGGAGTGGCCGTCGTAGAGCCGGATGAAGGCGGGCGCGCCGTCGAGCGCGTCCTCGATCAGACGGTGGTGCGGCTCCCGGCCGCCGAACGCGTTGTGGTCGAGCCCCCAGGCCAGGACCCACCCGTCGCGGCGCTCCGCCGACCGCAGCGCGGCCCGCAGCCCGTCGAGGTCGGTGACGGCGGACAGATCGGCGCCGGTGGCCAGTTCGAGGCCCCAGACGGGGTGGCTGTGGGCATCGGTCAGCCCGGGGACGAGGACCGCCCCCGCGAGGTCGACGGTCTCCGTACCGGGACCGCGCCAGGCGCGGACGTCCGCCGCGTCGCCGACGGCGACGATCAGCCCGTCCTTGACGGCCACCGCGTCCGCGGCGGGCCGGGCGGGGTCGAGGGTACGGACCGCCGCCCCGGTCAGGACGATGTCAGCTGCTGCCACGGCGTAGCGCCTTCCTTCTCGTCGAAACCTAAAGGCTTTCGGTTTTCCGCAATGTAGCCTCCGGCGAGAGATCCGGGAAGAGCGCGGGGAGAGCGGGAGAAATGGGACGTCCACGGACATCGCTGATCGACCGGGAGCGCATCGCGACGGTGGCTCTCCAACTCGTCGACGAGGGCGGCGACTTCAGCGTCGTCGAGATCGCCCGGCGGCTCGGCGTGCAGACGGGGTCCCTCTACCACCATGTGGACGGCCGGGACGGGATCGTCGAACTGCTCCGGGACCGGGTGTGCGCGGCGATCGACGCGTCGGCGCTGGACACCCCGGGCTGGGAGGCGGCCCTCACGGCATGGGCCCGCTCCTACCGGGCGGCCTTCGCGGCGCACCCCCGGGCGATCCCCCTGCTGATGGCCTCCCCGGTCCGGGCCCCGAGGGTCCTGCTCCAGTACGAGCACGCGGTGGGCGTCCTGCTGGACGCGGGCTTCCCGTCCCGGAATGTGATGAAGGTGCTCATCGCCCTGGAGAACCTGATCCTGGGCTCGGCCCTCGACCTGGCGGCCCCGCACCCGATGTGGGTCCTGACGGACGAGACGGCGACGCCCCGCCTGGCGCGAGCGCTCACGGACGGCGAGCCGGAGGGCCGCGCGGACGCGGCCTTCGAACTGGCCCTGGCGGGCACGATCTCCCACCTGGCGCGGCTGTCCTCGGCGGGCTAGGAGTGGGACGGAGACAGGCGCCACAGGGGCAACAGGATGATCTTGAAGCCCTGATCTGCTCGGATTTTACGTGCGGCGACGCGCCGGGCGTCGGCGTCACGCCGGGGCGGACGTACCGCTCCCGGGAGCGGACAGAGGCGTGGCGGACCCTGGCGCTGCCACCAGCCGATCGCCTTGCGGGCGATGGACAGCTCCCGGTCGGCGATGTAAGGGCTCTGCCGCAGTAAATCCGGTATTTACTGCGGTAGTTCTTCCGGTCCCCGCTGGGCGGCTGCGGCGAGTTGGGCGGCCAGATCCTTGAGCGCCTGCCGTAGTTCGTCGGGCTGGTGGATGGTGAAGGGCCATTCCAGGGAGGCGAGTATGTGTGCCATGCCGGCCAGCCGTTCTGCCCGTGCGTGCATGAGAACGCCGGTGGGCCGGGCGGTGAGGGTGACCGCTGAGCGGGGCAGCCGGCGGGCGATCTCGTCGAGGGGGCCGTGGATCGTCACCTCGACCCGCCAGCGGTAGGGCCCCTGCGCGAGGCTTGAGGTCAGGTGGGCGACGGGGTCGAAGCCGTCGGGTGCGGTGAAGCTGTCGGCTCGGGGGGTGACGGAGGCGATGCGGTCGATGCGGAAGGTGCGCAGGCCGTCGCGGAGGTGGTCGTGGCCGACGACGTACCAGCGGCCGGTGTGGAAGACCACGCCGTAGGGGTCGATATCGCGTTCGGTGTGTTCCTGACGCCAGGACTGGTGGCTGACGGCGACGGTCGTGCGGGCGCGGGATGCCTGGGCAAGGGCCAGCAGGACGCCGGTCCCGGGTGCCTGCCCGATGACGGCGTCGGCGGTGAACGAGAGTGCCTCCCGCATGGCGGCGAGCGGTTCGCGCATGGCGTGCGGGAGCACCCGCTCGATCTTGGCCAGGGCGCCGGCACTGGCCGGTGCGGCCGTGCTCATACCCAGGCGTTCCGCAGCGAGCAGGCCCAGGACGACGGCGAGAGCCTCGTCATTGGTGAGGACCAGGGGTGGCATCCGGTAGCCGCGGGCCAGTCGGTAGCCGCCGTAGCGGCCACGTTCGGCCTCCACGGGGATCCCCAGTTCCCGCAGGTGGGCGGTGTACCGGCGCACCGTGCGGACGTCGGTATCCAGGCGGTCTGCCAGCTCTGCCCCGGTGAGTCGGGCATTTGACTGGAGGAGTTCCAGCAGGGTCAGCACACGCGTCAGGGGATGCGACATGGATCACTCGACATTTCAGGGCGGATTCTGTCCTGTATCGACTCTACGCTCCGATCAGCACCTCACTTCAGGGAGATCACATGGCCACCTTCGTACTCGTTCCCGGCGCCTGGCTCGGGGCGTGGGCCTGGGACGACACCGCCCGCGCTCTGCGAGAGCGCGGCCACACGGCGCTGCCGCTGACACTGACCGGCCTGGCCGAACACGCAGACCAGGGCGGACCCCGGACGGACCTGGACACGCACATCGCGGACATCACGGGATTCGTCGAGCGGAACGATCTGCGCGACGTCACGCTGGTCGCCCACAGCTACGCGGCTGCCCCGGTGACCGGGGCGGCCGAACGTCTCGGCGACCGGCTGGAGCGCGTGGTCTATGTGGACAGCGCCCCGTTCGCCACGGGCATGTGCATGCTCGACCTCATGCCGCCGGAAGCAGCGGACCAGCTGCGCGAGCAGGTCGACGCCTCCGGCGACGGGTGGCGGCTGCCGATGCCGCCGTTCGAGGTCCTGGGCCTGTCCAGCAGCCTCGACGGGCTCGATGAGGACCGGCGGGACGCTCTGCGCTCGCGTGCCACCCCTCAGCCGTTCGGCACCTTCACCCAGCGTCTCGACGGCCCGGCCGAGCCCGGTCCCGGTGTGGACCGTGTCCTGGTCGCCTGCCATGACTTCACGGGGCTGCTGGAAGCGGGGGTGCCGATGCTGGCCTACCTGAACCAGCCGCCGTGGCGTCGCTTCGACCTGCCGACCGGGCACTGGCCGATGCTGTCCGCGCCCGCCGAACTCGCCGGCATCCTCGACAAGGCCGTCTCCTGACCGCCCTGGACGAGAGGCACAGCCCGATGCATGACCACGAAAGCCTCCGCAGGCTGCGGGCCCACGCCCAGGCCCTGGCCGGCGGAGCACGGGAGACATCCGCGGAGGCGGTCGTGCGACGGGTCTTCGCCATCCAGTCCCAGGACGCCACGGCCGCCGATCTGGGTATCCGGGTACGCGGCCGGGACATCACCGCGCAGGCCGTCCGCACTGCGTACGAGGACGAGCGGAGCATCGTCCGCAACTGGTACATGCGCGGCACCCTGCACACCATCCCCGGCGAAGACGCCCGCTGGGTGTCGCAGTTGCTGTCCCCGCGGATTCTTGCCGCAACGAGCGGTCGCTACCAGCAGCTGGGCCTGGACGACGATCTGCGCCGGCGCGCCGACGATCTCATCCGGCGGGTTCTTGCCGCGCACGGCCCGCTTACCCGGGCCGAGCTGACCGAGCACCTCACCACCCTCGGTACTCCGCCGGACGGGCAGGCGCCTTTCCACCTGATCCGCCACGCGGCACTCACCGGGGTCCTCTGTCACGGTCCGCAGCGCGCCGGTGAGGCCACGTATGTCCGGCTCGACGACTGGCTGCCCACCACCGGGGGCGCCCAGTGGGAAGGAGACTCCGCCCTCGCCGAGCTGGCCCGCCGCTACCTGGCCGCGCACGCCCCCGCCACCTTGGAGGACTTCGCCACCTGGTCCGGGCTGCCGGTCACCTGGGCCCGCAGGGCCTGGAAAATGCTGGCGGAATCCGGCGCGATCACCGCGCACGGCGCGTTGACCATGCTCGCCGGGCGGGTGGAACAACAAACGAGTACACCCGACGCCCCGGACATTCGCATGCTGCCCGCCTACGACAACTACCTGGTCGGCTACCGCACCCGCGAGGCGTCCGTCCCCGCTGTCCATGAGGCTCGCGTCCGGCCGGGAGGCGGTCTCATCCGGCCCACCGTCATCGCCGACGGCCTGGCCATCGCCACCTGGAGCCGTGGCTCCGGCTCGCGCTCCATCCAGGTGGATGCGTTCGAACCCGTCCCGCCTCGGATCGAGCGGGAAATCAGCATGGAGAAGGCCGCCGTCGTCCTCTTTCTGCAGCCCACCGCATAGCCGACCCGCATCCCGACCCGAAGTACTCGCTCTGCGTAGAGGGCCGTATCCCGGTCACACCCCGGCTAGGGTCTTTCTTTCGGATCAGGCTGGGGTAGTGAGCGGGGTCTGGTGCCGTGGATCGCAAGGCGGAGGATTGAGCCACTGCGGTGGGGGTACCGCCCGCGCCGTTAGGCGCAGGGGGCCATTGGTGATTGACGACAACGCGGCGAGGCGCGGTGCCAGGGCACGCGAGCCCCAGCAAGATCCGAAAGAGAGGCCCTAACCGAGCGTGCGGGCGCGCGCGAGGACCTCGGCCGGGGCCTTGGCCACCGAGCCGCTGTCGAAGGGGGGCTGCGGGTCGTACTCCGTATAGAGCTGGATCGCCTGGGCGGTCACCTCGTCGGAGAGCAGGGCGGCGAGCCCGACGGCCATGTCGATCCCCGAGGAGACCCCCGCCGAGGTGATCACCCGCCCCTGCCGGACCACCCGCTCCGACGTGTACACGGCCCCGTACGCCTCCAGGTCGGCGACGGCGTCCCAGTGCGTGGTGGCGCTCAGCCCCTCCAGCAACCCGGCCGCCCCGAGCACCAGCGACCCGGTGCACACCGAGGTGGTGAACCGCGTCCCGCCGTGCATCCGGCGCACCCACTCCAGAAACGCGGGATCCCCCACCATGGCCTGGAAGCTCCCCCCGCCCGGTATCAGCAGCACATCGCACCGCTCCACCTCGGAGTACCCGGCCGCCACCTCCACCGACAGGGCCCCCAACACGTCCCGCACCGTCCCGGGCCCGTCCCCGACGAACCGCACATTCGCCCCGGGCACATACGCGAGGATCTCGTACGGCCCGATCGCGTCGAGCGGCTCGAAATCGTCGAAGAGCGGGATCACGATGTCCATACGCGGCAGCATAACGACGCCCGCCGCGGCCTCGGTCCTCGGAGCGGCGTCATCGTCGGCGCTACCCGCTACGCGTCGTAGAAGAGGGTCTCCACCACTCCCCTCGCGCGGCGGGTCACCCTGCGGTAGGTGTCCAGCATGTCGCCCGCGTGGCCGGGGGCGAAGCCCAGGTAGCGGGCTACCGCGGCCAGTTCGCGGGTGTCGGAGGGGAAGGTGTCGGAGGCGCGGCCGCGGACCAGCATGACCGCGTTGCGGACGCGGGTCGCCAGGACCCAGGCCTCGTCGAGGATCTGTGCGTCCTCCGCGGCGATCAGGTCCGCCGCGTGGGCGGCGGCGAGGGCTTCGCGGGTGCGGGTGGTGCGGAGGCCGGGTTCGGACCAGCCGTGGCGCATCTGGAGGAGCTGGACGGTCCATTCGACGTCGCTGAGTCCGCCGCGGCCGAGTTTGGTGTGGAGTGTGGGGTCGGCGCCGCGCGGCAGGCGCTCGGACTCCATCCGGGCCTTGAGGCGGCGGATCTCGCGTACGGCGTCGTCCCCGAGGCCCTCCGCCGGGTAGCGGAGGGGGTCGGCGAGGGCCATGAAGCGGGCGCCGAGGCCGGGGTCGCCGGCCACGGGGACGGCGCGGAGCAGGGCCTGGCTCTCCCAGACCAGGGACCAGCGGCGGTAGTACGCCTCGTAGGAGGCGAGGGAGCGGACGAGGGGGCCGCTCTTGCCCTCGGGGCGCAGGTCCGCGTCGATGAGGAGCGGCGGATCGGCGGTGGGGAGCTGGAGGAGGCGCCGCATCTCCTCGACGACGAGCCCGGCGGCGCGCGCCGCCTCCTGGTCGTCGACGCCGTCGCGGGGTTCGTGGACGAAGAGGACGTCGGCGTCGGAGCCGTAGGAGAGTTCGTGGCCGCCGAAGCGGCCCATGCCGATGACGGCGAAGCGGGTGGGGAGTTCATCGCCCCAGCGCTCCCGTACGGCGGCCCGCAGCGCGCCCGCGAGGGTCGCCGCCGTCAGGTCGGTGAGCGCGCCGCCGACCTGGTCGACGAGGGCGCCGGTGTCGGCTTCGGCCGGGTTCTCCTCGGTGCCGTAGGAGGAGATGAGATCGGCCGCGGCGGTACGGAACAGTTCACGGCGCCGTACCCCGCGGGCCGCGGCGACCGCCGCCTCCGCCGAGGCGGCGCGGCCGACGGCGGCCAGGATCTCGGGTTCGAGGTGGTGGCGGCCGCGGGGCGCGAGCCCGCCGGGGTCGCCGAGGATGGCGACGGCTTCGGGGGCGCGCAGCAGCAGGTCGGGGGCGAACCGCCCGGCGGACAGCACCCGGGCCAGGTTCTCCGCCGCCGCGCCCTCGTCCCGCAGCAGCCGCAGATACCAGGGGGTCTTGCCGAGGGCGTCGGAGACCTTGCGGAAGCCGAGGAGTCCGGCGTCGGGGTCGGCGGAGTCGGCGAACCAGCCGAGGAGGACCGGCAGCAGGGTGCGCTGGATCGCGGCCTTGCGGCTGACTCCGGAGGCGAGGGCCTCGATGTGCCGCAGGGCGGCGACGGGGTCGGCGTAGCCGAGTGCTTCGAGGCGCAATCCGGCCGCTTCGGTGCTGAGGCGGGACTCGCCGGGGGCGAGCTGGGCGACGGCGTCGAGGAGGGGCCGGTAGAAGAGCTTCTCGTGGAGCCGCCGGACGACGGAGGCGTGGCGCCGCCAGGTGCGGTGGAGTTCGGTGACGGGGTCGGCGCGGAAGCCGAGGGAGCGGCCGAGGCGGCGGAGCTCGGCGGGGTCCTCGGGGACGAGATGGGTGCGGCGGAGCCGGAAGAGCTGGATCCGGTGTTCCATGGCGCGCAGGAAGCGGTACGCGTCGTCCAGCTGGGCGGCGTCGACCCGGCCGACGTAGCCGCCCGCGGCGAGCGCCTGGAGCGCGACGAGGGTGCTGCCGCTGTGGAGGGTGGTGTCGTTGCGGCCGTGGACGAGTTGGAGGAGCTGGACGGCGAACTCGACGTCCCGCAGGCCGCCGGGGCCGAGTTTCAGTTCGCGTTCGACTTCGGCGGCGGGGATGTTGTCGATGACGCGGCGGCGCATCTTCTGGACGTCGGCGACGAAGTTCTCCCGCTCGGCGGCCTGCCACACCATCGGTGACACGGCCTCGATGTACTCCTCGCCGAGCAGCGGGTCGCCGGCGACGGCACGGGCCTTGAGGAGGGCCTGGAACTCCCAGGTCTTGGCCCAGCGCTGGTAGTAGGCGAGATGGCTGGAGAGGGTGCGGACGAGGGGGCCGTTGCGCCCCTCGGGGCGGAGGTTGGCGTCGACGGGCCAGATGGTGCCCTCGACGGTGGTCTCGGAGCAGATCCGCATCAGATGGGAGGCGAGCCGGGTGGCGGCCCGCAGTCCGGCGCTCTCGTCGGCGCCTCCGGCGGGCTCGGCGACGAAGACGACGTCGACGTCGGAGACGTAGTTGAGTTCGCGGCCGCCGCATTTGCCGAGGGCGATGACGGCGAGGCGGCACTGGCCGGCGTCCTCGGGCGCCGCGGAGCGGGCGATGGCGAGCGCGGCCCGCAGGGTGGCGACGGCGAGGTCGGCGAGTTCGGCGGCGGCCTCGGCGACATCGGTGGTGCCGCAGACGTCGCGGGCGGCGATGGAGAGCAGGCAGCGCCGGTACGCGACGCGCAGGGCGACGGGGTCGGCGGCGTCGGCGAGGCAGCTCTCGAACTCCGCCACACCGGGATGGAGATCGGCCGACTCGTAGGTGGCGAGAGCCCGCCAGTCGCCGGGGTGCCGGGCCAGGTGGTCGCCGAGCGCCTCGGAGGCGCCGAGGACGCCGAGGAGCCGGTCGCGGAGGGGTTTCGCGGTGGTGAGGGTGTCGACGAGGACCCGGTCGTCGCCTTCGGGCTGGGCCTCGACGAGCCGGGCGAGTCCGGCGAGGGCGAGATCGGGGTCGGCGGTGGCACCGAAGGCGTCGAGCAGCAGGGCGTCGTCGCCGACGGGCGCGAGCGCGGGGAGGGCGAGCAGCGGTTCGGCGGCGCCGGGGTCGGTGAACCCGTACCGCAGCAGCCGGGTGAAGGTACTGCTTCTGCGCCCCGGTACCGGCACCGTCGTCATTCCGCCCGCTCCCGTCACGGTCAAGGTCAGAGCATCGAGCCTAGCCAAAGACCGCTCGGGCGCTCACCCGCCGCCCCTGTGATCCGGCCCTCGGGAGTGTGCGGAAACGGGCGCGGACGGCCCGCGGACGTGCCAGACTGACCCCCAATATCGAACACCTGAGTGATTTATGGGTGTCGGCCGATGAGTTGCGGGCGCGGATCCGGTCGACACCATGCGAAGCAGGGCGGACTCCCGGAGTACGTCCGCGGCGTTCCGAAGCGTTCCGACAGGAAAGGCGCATCCGATATGACCGCACCATCCACTCCGCTCACCGAGCTGCATCCCGGTTACAGCGACCCGGCCGCCCACGCACTCGACTGGACGGCGGCGGAGCGCGCGCTCGCCGACGCCGAGATCTACTGGTTGTCCACCGTCAGGCCCGACGGCCGCCCGCATGTCACCCCGCTGATCGCGATCTGGCTCGACGGCGCACTGCACTTCTGCACCGGCGCCGACGAGCGCAAGGCGCGCAATCTCCGGGAGAACACCGAGGTCGTCCTCACCACCGGCGACAGCAGTATCGACTCGGGGTGCGATCTGGTGGTGGAGGGTACGGCCGAGCGGTTGACGGACGGGGACCGGCTGCGCGCGCTGGCGGCGGCGTACCTCGTGAAGTACGGGTCCGACTGGACGTTCGAGGCGGGCGACGGCGTGCTCCTCGGGGCCGGCAGCCCCGCACTGGTCTTCCGGGTGGCGCCGCGTACCGTCTTCGGCTTCGCCCGGGATCCGTACGCCCAGACCCGCTTCCGCTTCCCCACCGCCCCCTGACCGACCGACCCGACCAGCCCGACCCGAGGAAAGAGGGAGTCCGCCTGTGGAACTCACCCTGGAAGTCGTCAATCTGCCGGTGACCGATCTCGACCGCGCCAAGCGGTTCTACGTCGAGGGGTGCGGCTTCCGGGCCGATCTCGACCAGGAGGTCGTCCAGGGGATCCGGGTGATCCAGCTGACACCGCCGGGTTCGCGCTGTTCGATCGCCTTGAGCAGCGGTTTCCCGCCCCATGCGGCCCAGAAGCAGGGCGAGCCCGGGAGCGTCGGCGGGCTCCAGCTCTGTGTCACGGACATCGAGGCGGCCCGGGAGTCCCTGCTGGCCGGGGGCGTGGAGGTCTCCGAGGTGACGCATCTGGGGGAGAACGGCTGGGTGGAGGGGAAGGGCGGGGAGTGGAACTCCTTCCTCTTCTTCTCCGACCCGGACGGCAACAGCTGGGCGGTCCAGGAGGCCCCGTCGCCGCTCTCCGAGCGCTGAGCGCGCGGGCGGCCCGGGATCCCGTATCCCACGGGTCCCGGGCCGCCCGCCCGCCCGGTGTACGGAAAGTGTGTACGTCAGCTCTGCGGCGGCGGGTCGCCCGGCCCGGCCCCACCGCCGGTGCCACCGGTGCCGCCGCCCTGGTTCCCCGTGCCGTACCGGCCCTTGAGGTGGTCCTGCGCCTTGTCGACATGACCGCTGTACTTGCCCTGGGTCTTCGCGTCGAAGGCGTCGCCCGCCTTGTCGACGGCCGTGTCCGCCTTTGACTCGTGGCCCTTCAGCATCTGCTTGAGCTTGTCCAACACGGACATGGGGTCACCCTTTCGCCGCACTGCTCCCCCGCAGTTCCAGGGTCACAGCGCCCGGCCGGTTCCGCATGTCGACGGCCCGGAGACGCCCCGGAGGCCATCCGGAGCCGGGCCCGGAGACGGCCCCGAGGCGGCCCGGGAGGGCTCCCGCGCCGCCTCCGGACGCCTCACAGCACCGGCAGGTTCTTCCGCAGCTCGAAGGCGGTGACCTCGGAGCGGTACTCCTCCCACTCCTGCTTCTTGTTGCGCAGGAAGAAGTCGAAGACGTGCTCACCGAGCGTCTCGGCGACCAGCTCGCTCCGCTCCATCAGGGAGATCGCCTCGCCCAGGTTCTGCGGCAGCGGCTCGATGCCCATCGCGCGGCGTTCGGCGTCGGAGAGCGCCCAGACGTCGTCGTCGGCGCCCGGCGGCAGCTCGTAACCCTGCTCGATACCGCGCAGCCCGGCCGCGAGCAGGACGGCGTAGGTCAGATAGGGGTTGGCGCCGGAGTCGATGGAGCGCACCTCGACCCGGGACGAGCCGGTCTTGCCCGGCTTGTACATCGGCACCCGGATCAGCGCCGAGCGGTTGTTGTGGCCCCAGCAGATGTACGAGGGGGCCTCGCCGCCCGCGCCGGCGCTGCGGGTCGAGCCGCCCCAGATCCGCTTGTAGGAGTTCACCCACTGGTTGGTGACGGCGGAGATCTCGGCGGCGTGCCGGAGGAGCCCGGCGATGAAGGAGCGGCCGACCTTGGAGAGCTGGTACTCGGCGCCGGACTCGTAGAAGGCGTTCCGGTCGCCTTCGAAGAGGGAGAGATGGGTGTGCATCCCGGAGCCGGGGTACTCGCTGAACGGTTTCGGCATAAAGGTCGCCTGAACCCCCTGCTCCAGGGCGACCTGCTTCATCACCAGCCGGAAGGTCATGATGTTGTCGGCCGTGGAGAGGGCGTCCGCGTACCGCAGATCGATCTCCTGCTGGCCGGGCGCGCCCTCGTGGTGGCTGAACTCGACCGAGATGCCCATGGACTCCAGCATGGTGATCGCCTGGCGGCGGAAGTCCATCCCGACGTTCTGCGGGGTGTGGTCGAAGTAGCCGGAGCTGTCGGCCGGTACGGGACGGCTGCCGTCGACCGGCTTGTCCTTCAGCAGGAAGAACTCGATCTCGGGGTGGGTGTAGAAGGTGAACCCGAGGTCGGACGCCTTCGCCAGCATGCGCTTGAGGACATAGCGGGGGTCCGCGAAGGACGGTGAACCGTCCGGCATCAGGATGTCGCAGAACATCCGGGCCGTCCCGGGGGCCTCGGCGCGCCAGGGCAGGATCTGGAAGGTCGCGGGGTCCGGCTTGGCGATCATGTCGGACTCGTAGACCCGGGCGAACCCCTCGATCGCGGAGCCGTCGAACCCGATCCCTTCGTCGAACGCCTGTTCGAGTTCGGCGGGGGCGACGGCGACGGACTTCAGGAAGCCCAGCACATCGGTGAACCACAGACGTACGAAGCGGATGTCGCGCTCCTCCAGCGTCCGGAGCACAAATTCCTGCTGCTTGTCCATTGCGGCTTCCTCTTCCACCCAATCGTTTTGCCGGTCGGTCGAGCCCGGCGCGCTTCCCGGGAGCGCGCCCGAAGCACCTGAACACCACGAGGAGCATCGCATCCACGGGTTTCCGGCAGGTTGCGTACCCGGGCCGAGACCCCATTGTGTGTCAGGGTCCGGCCCGAGACGACCCCGAGGCCCCCGTGGCGGACGCGCGGGCCGGGCCGGGAGTGCCCCGAGAGGGCGGCGGGAACGCCGTGGAACGGCCTCGGAAGTGCCCCGGGGCGCCCCGGAGGCCGCGATATCCGCCCCGTGTGAGGTGCCCGGCCGCCGCCGTCGATACGATCTGCGGCTATGAGGGGTCTCCGGCTCGGCCGCCTCAAGCGCTCCACGCGTCCCGTGGCACTGCTGAGTGCCGCCGCGACGCTCGTCGGCGCGCTCGTGCTCTGTCTGAGCGTGGCCGCCGACAGCCACGGCCGGGCCCCGGACCGGGCCCGCGGCATCGTCGCCGTCACCGGCTCGGCGCCGCCGAGTGATCTGCCCTCCTTCGTCTGCCCTAACGACGGCGGCCCGTGCGGGCTCCATCCCGTCATGGGCGCCGCGGTGCTCACGACGCCGCCGCCGGACACCCCGCCGGTCGCCGGGGAGCTTCCCGCGGGCCCCGCGGGCCCGGCCGGTCCCGTCGGCCCCGCCGGTACCGACGCCCGGCCGCGCGCGCCCGGCCTCCATGTCCTCCAAGTGCTGCGGATCTAGGAAGGAACGGGCCCGATCCGGCCGAGAACGGAATCCGGCGCCCTGTCGGATCCGCCGGTTCCGGTCGCCCTCTTGCCTCTTCCCCCCGTTGCTCGCAGCCTCTTGTGGCAGCGGATCCCCCCTTGACGAAGGACGCACACCCATGGCTTCCCGTAAGAACTCCCCCAGCTACTCGAAGAACAACGCGGCGCACGACCGGAGAGCCCGAATAGAGGCGGCGCGGAAGCTGGAGGCCGCCCGCGAGCGGCGCAACCGGATCCTGACGATCGGTCTCAGCGGTCTGGTCGTCGCCGGGCTCGTCGGCTTCGGTCTCTATGTGATCAACGAGGAGGACAAGGAGGAGAAGCAGGCCGTCGCGGACCGCAAGGAGCCCATCTCGGGCGAGAAGGTGTGGGACGCGAAGAAGCTCGGCAGCACCCATGTGAAGGGCGCCGTCAGCTACAAGGAGAAGCCCCCGGTCGGCGGTGACCACCACACCAACTGGATGAACTGCGACGCCAAGGTCTACCAGGAGCCGATCCCCAACGAGAACGCCGTCCACTCGATGGAGCACGGCGCGGTCTGGGTCACCTACACGGACAAGGCGTCCAAGGCCGATGTCGCCAAGCTGGAGAAGAAGGTCGGGAAGACGGCCTACTCCCTGATGAGCCCCTACAAGGACCAGGCGGGCGCCATCATGCTGACGGCGTGGGGCAAGCAGCTCACGGTGGAGTCGGCGGACGACCCGCGGGTGAACAAGTTCTTCACGAAGTACGTCCTCGGCGAGCAGACCCCCGAGAAGGGCGCCACCTGCTCCGGCGGGGTGACCGGGAAGTGACCGGGATGACGCGGACGCACTGGACGGCGGTCACCGCGGTGGTCGCGGCGCTCGTCTTCGCCGGGGCGGCCACGGTGGCGTCGGCGGGTGGCGGCGGCGGGCAGCCGGGGAATCCGGCGTCGGACTCGGCGGACGCCGGGTTCGCCCGGGACATGTCCGTCCACCACCAGCAGGCGGTGGAGATGTCGTTCATCGTCCGCGACCGGACCCGGAACGAGGAGATCCGCCGGCTGGCGTACGACATCATCAACACCCAGGCCAACCAGCGGGGCATGATGCTGGGCTGGCTCGACCAGTGGGGCCTTTCGCCGGTCGCGGCGGACCGGGAGCCGATGGCGTGGATGGCCGGCAGCGGCGCCCACGACGGGCACACCGCGAGCACGGGCGACGCCCGGATGCCGGGCATGGCCACACCCGCGCAACTGGAGAAGCTGGGCGAGCTGAACGGCGAGGCGGCCGAGATCGAGTACCTCCGGCTGATGACCGCCCACCACAAGGGCGGCGTCGACATGGCCGAGGCCTGCGTGGACCTGTGCTCCCCCGGGGCCCAGCGGCAGCTCGCCGACGGCATGGTGACCGGTCAGCAGTCGGAGCTGGAGCTGATGGCCGATCTCCTGAAGGAACGGGGCACCGCGCCGCGTCCTTAGCGGGTACGGGACCCGGAGCCGTACGACTCCTTCCTCGGCGGAGGGCGTACGGCCCCGGGTACCGGCCGGGCCACTCCGGGCCCGGCGCCGGTGTCAGGCCGCCCGCGGCGCGGTCAGCGACCAGGTGATCAGCGGCGGCCTCAGGCCCGCGCACCGGGGCATCCCCTGCTCGTCGGTGAGGCCGATCCGGGTCTCGGCGACGCCCCCGCCCGCCGCTCCTGCGGGCAGATCGGCCAGGAAGATCTTGGCCCGGCGGAACATCGCGAACTCCCCGCCCGGCGGCAGTTCGCCCCAGGTGAGATAGGCGAACCGGGCACCGCGCGGGCCCTGGACGTACGGCCCCCGGAAGTCGGTGGCGCCGTCGGGTCCCGGCACGGTCTCCACCGGGATCTCGAAGACCGCCGTCGCCACGTCGGCCCGCACCACCTGGTCGGGTTCCCGGCCGCGCTGGGTCCCGACATGGATGTGGTGGAAGCCGCCGCGGTCGGTACCGGGCAGGTCCTCCCCGATGATGCGCAGTGTCAGCCGGGGCATCGGCCTCGGCCCCCTCTCCTCGTCCCGTCGTACGGCGCCGGTGTCGACGAACCCGGTGTGGACAAACCCGGCGTCACCCATTCGGCTCAGCACGGTCGCCTCACCCGAACGGCGGAACGACCATGGAGGCGTACCGGCGTGCCGACCCGGGGGACGGCGCCGCCCGCCGACCGTGAGGAGACCCGAACGTCATGACCACAGCCAAGGACATCATGCACCCCGGGGCCCAGTGGATCCCGGCCCACGAGACCCTCGACCGGGCGGCCCAGCTGATGGCCCGGCTGGATGTGGGCGCGCTGCCGATCGCCGACGCCGACGAGCGGCTCTGCGGCATCCTCACCGACCGGGACATCGTCGTGGGCTGTGTGGCCCAGGGGCACGACCCGGCGAAGGTGACGGCCGGGGAGATGGCCCGGGGCACACCCCGCTGGATCGCGGCGGACGCGGGCGTGGACGACGTGCTGACGGAGATGGAGTCCCACCAGATCCGGCGGCTGCCGGTCATCGAGGAGAAGCGGCTGGTCGGAATGATCAGTGAGGCGGATCTGGCACGGCATCTGTCGGAGGAGCAGCTGGCGGGCTGGGTGGAGCGGGTGTACGCCAGGGGCTGACCCGGGTCGCCTCCGCGAGGCAGCGCCCGGGCGGGACTTCGCGTTACGGCCCGGGGCCGTACGGCGAAAGCTACGCGGCGGAACGCGGCGGCGGACCCGTCTCCAGGACCGCTCGGGCGACGGCGTCCGGGCGGTCCAGCATCATCAGATGCCCGGACGGGCCGATCTCCCGGAACCTGGCGTCCAGCGCCAGGGCGAGGCCCCGCTGCCGGGCCGTCCAGCGCCGTCCGCCGGAGGTCGCGGCGAGGACGGTGACAGGCGCACCCGGCGGCAGCGGGCGGCGTTCGCGCAGGGCGAGGAGTTCGGCGGCGACGGCCGTGTAGTGGGCGTTCTCCAGCAGGGCGCCGCGCAGCACCCGGGTGGTGCCGTAGACGGCGCGTACGAGCGACGCGGGGGCGGGGTCGCCGCCGCCGGTACGGGAGACGCGGACCGCGATCCGCCGTACGGGTGGCCCGAGGGCGGCCGGAACGCCCAGGGCGCCCAGCGTTCCGCCCGTCACCCGGGCGACGGCGGTGCGTACGGCGGGCGCGGCCGGGGCGGCGGCCCGTTCCTCGACGCTGGAGTCGACGAGGACGACACCGGTGGTCCGGCCGGGGTGGAGCCGGGCGAAGGCCTCGGCGTGGAACCCGGCGACGGAGTGCCCCACGACGGTCGCGGGGCGGTCGCCGAGCCCCAGCGCTTCGAGGATCCCGGTGATCCGCCCGGCCTCGCCGGCGGCGGTGGGCGCGGTGGTGGCGGGGGCGCTGAGCCCGTGGCCCGGCCGGTCGAAGCGGACGACGGTGCGGTGCGGGGTGAGCAGGGGGACCACGGGGTCCCAGTCGAACCAGCCGAGCCCGAGCCCGGCGCTGAGGACGACGACCGGCCCTTCGCCCGCCACCACCACATGGTGCGGTACGCCTCCGACCCGTACGAACGTCACCGTGCCACCGCCTCCGGCCGTCCCGTGCCCGGGTCGCCGTCCCGGGTCGCGTCCTCCGGCGTCCCCGGTCGGCGCGCCGCCTCCCGGGCGAGCGACAACGCGAGCACGCCCAGCCAGACTGCCACGAAGAGCACCTGGAGCCGCTGCCCGGCGCCGAGGGCCCAGGTCCCGTTCCCGGCCTCGAAGGCGGCGATGGAGCCCAGGGTCCAGCCGGTGGCCGCCAGTTCGAGCACCACGAGGACCGGGCCGAACGCGGCCACCTCGGGCCACCATCCGTAGCGGCGGGCGGCGATGGTGAGGCCGACGATCCCTATGAGGGCGCCGGTCATGGCGAGGGAGCTGCTCACGGCGTGCGCGGTGTGGGTGGCGGGCACCAGTCCCGCGGTCTCCCGGGCCGCGCACTCCGGGTCGTCGGTGGGGGCGCAGCTCAGCGGCAGCCGGGAGTCGACGGCGGTGGCGGCGCCGAAGAGCGTGACACCCGCCCAGCCGATCAGGGCCCAGGGTCTGCGGGGGCCGCGTACCGCCCGGGTGAGGGCCCAGACGGCGCCCGCGAACACCAGGGAGCCGGCGGCCAGGTCGGTGGCCCGGAAGAGGCCGCCGAACGGCTGGTCCTCGGCGGCCAGTTCACTGACGTACGTCTGCACCGGGTCCAGCCCCGTCGCCAGGGCGACTTCGAGGAGCCAGGCGGTGTAGACGAGGGCGCCGACGGCTATGAGTGCGGGGATCATCCGCCCATGATCCCGCACAGGTGACCGATTCGGGCCCGACGGACCGCGACCGTATACCCGGTGGGGGTAGTATGCGGATCATGCTGAAGGGCCACGGGACACACGCGGGACGGCTGACGCTGTTCCTCGCGCTGCTGTTCGGCGTGGTCACCATGCACACCGTGGGCCACCCTTCGTCGGGACACGGCGGAGGTACGACGCAGGGCGCGCAAGCCGCGCACATCGCGCGGGCCGAAGCGGGAGCCGGAGCCGTACACGCCGCCGAAGCCGCCGCGCGGGGCCCTGTGGTGCTCCCGGTCGTCCGGGGCGCCGTCCCCGAGCACGGGACGATGGACCCGACGTCGGTCTGTCTCGCCGTGCTGGGGGTCTTCGGCTGCGCCCTTCTCCTCGTCGCCGCCGGGGCGTGGCTCGGGCGGCGCGGCGCGGCCGGCCGGACACCGCGCGCGGGTGTCGCCGCCGCGATCCGGGCCGGTCCGCCGACCCCACCACCTCGGATACGTCTCGCACAGCTGTCGGTGCTGCGGATCTAGAAGCGCGTGGCCGCCCATGAGGGGCGGCCCGTGTGACGGATCCGTACGGCCCCGACCGGGCCGAACCCGGTCAGTACCCGACAGCACGAGGTGTTTTCACATGAGCACGAGTTCGTTCATCAATCGCCGTTCCCTGCTGGGCGCGTCGCTCGCGGTGGCCGGTACGGCCGCGCTGGCGGCCTGCTCCGGCTCGGACGGCAAGGGCGGCGGCCACGCCGGGCACAACGGCGGCGGCCAGGGCGGCGGCGCGGCGAAGCAGGGCGCGGGCACCGGCTCCGGCGGGTTCGTGGAGCCCGGCGGACCGGAGGTCAGGGCGGCCGAGGCTAAGCGGGGCAAGGGCCCCGAGCGCAAGGTCCGGCTGACGGCCACGGCCGCCACGATCGACATCGGCGGCCGGTCCGTACGGACCTGGGCCTACGGCGACCGGCTGCCCGGGCAGGAGGTGCGGGTCACCGCCGGGGACACCCTGGCCCTCACCCTCGCCAACAACCTCCCCGACACGACGTCCCTCCACTGGCACGGCCTCGCCCTGCGCAACGACATGGACGGCGTGCCGGGACTGACCCAGGCGCCGGTCAAGGCGGGCGCCGCCTTCGACTACCGGTTCGCCGTCCCGCACCCCGGCACCTACTGGTTCCACCCCCACTCGGGCGTCCAGCAGGACCGGGGGCTGTACGCGCCGCTGATCGTGGAGGACCCGAGGGAGCCGCTGAAGTACGACCAGGAGTGGGTGATCGTCCTCGACGACTGGGTCGACGGGGTCGAGGGCTCCACCCCCGACGCGGTACTCGCCGAACTGAGCAAGGGCATGGGCGGCGGCGGGCACGAGGGCCACGGCATGACCGGTATGGGCGGCCGGAAGGCGGCGGCGAGGACGCCGGGCCCCGGCGACGGCCCTTCGCGGATGATGATGGGCGCCAAGAGCGATCTGCTCGGCGGGGACGCGGGAGACGTCGCGTACCCCCACTATCTGATCAACGGGCGGACACCGCAGGCGCCCACGTCGTTCACCGCGAAGCCGGGCGACCGGATCCGGCTGCGGATCATCAACGCGGGCGGGGACACCGCCTTCCGGATCGCCCTCGGCGGCCACCGGATGACGGTGACCCACTCGGACGGCTTCCCGGTCGTCCAGCGGGAGACGGACGCGCTGCTGCTGGGCATGGGCGAGCGGTACGACGTCCTGGTGACGGCGGGCGACGGGGTGTTCCCCCTGGTGGCACTGGCCGAAGGCAAGAACACCACGGCGCTGGCCCTGCTGCGGACCGGCGGCGGGGCCGCCCCGGCGGCGAACGTACGGCCCGCGGAGCTGACCCGGCGGGTGCTCACCGGGGACAAGCTGCGCGCGCACGCCTCGGTGGCGCTGCCCGCCCGCAAGCCGGACCGGGAGATCCGGATCGAGCTGACCGGCGGGATGGCGATGTACGACTGGGCGTTCGACAAGCGGCCGTACTCCCCCGACCAGCGGCACGAGGTCCGCGCGGGCGAGCGGGTGCGGCTGGTGTTCCGCAATCCGACGGAGATGTGGCACCCGCTGCATCTGCACGGCCACACCTTCGCCGTGGCGAACACAGTGGGCGGGGCCCGCAAGGACACCGCGGTCATCCTGCCGAACGGCACCCTGACCGCGGACTTCGACGCCGACAACCCGGGCCTGTGGATGATCCACTGCCATAACGTCTACCACGCGGAGGCGGGGATGATGACGGTCCTGGGCTACCGGAAGTAGACCGGCGGACCAGTCGAGGGATGGTGTGGGGCAGCCCCTCGCGGGCTCCTCGGGGGGCTCCTCGGCGGGCTCCGCGTGGGGCGCCCCACACCGCCCGCCCGGGACATCGCGTCAGAAAGACGATTACACTGGGCCCGTGCCTCAACTACGTCTCGCCCTGAATCAGATCGACTCCACGGTCGGCGACCTCGGCGGCAACGCCGACGCGGTCGTGCGCCGCACCCGGCAGGCGGCCGAGCGGGGCGCCCATCTCGTGGCCTTCCCGGAGATGACGCTCACCGGCTACCCCGTCGAGGACCTCGCCCTGCGGTCGTCCTTCGTCTCCGCGTCCCGTGCCGCCCTGCGCGCCCTGGCGGCCCGGCTGGCGGACGAGGGCCTGGACGATGTGCCGGTGGTCGTCGGCTATCTCGACCGTTCCGAGGCCGCGCAGCCGCGGTACGGCCAGCCCGCGGGCGCGCCCCGCAACGCGGCGGCCGTCCTCCACGGCGGCGATGTGGTGCTCGTCCTCGCCAAGCACCATCTGCCGAACTACGGCGTCTTCGACGAGTTCCGGTAC
The DNA here is from genome assembly GCF_042753905.1 of Streptomyces sp. NPDC059248. Classification (NCBI taxonomy): domain Bacteria; kingdom Bacillati; phylum Actinomycetota; class Actinomycetes; order Kitasatosporales; family Streptomycetaceae; genus Streptomyces; species Streptomyces sp. NPDC059248. Next base: position 92,459 of record NZ_JBHYZV010000025.1, read on the forward strand.
TTCGTGCCCGGCGACACCCTGCCGGTGGTCCGGGTCCGGGGTGTGGACGTGGCGCTGGCGATCTGCGAGGACCTCTGGCAGGACGGCGGCCGGGTGCCCGCCGCCCGCTCCGCCGGGGCCGGGCTGCTGCTGTCGATCAACGCGTCGCCGTACGAGCGCGACAAGGACGACACCCGGCTCGATCTGGTGCGCAAGCGCGCCCAGGAGGCCGGGTGCCCGGTCGCGTACTGCGCCATGGTCGGCGGCCAGGACGAACTCGTCTTCGACGGGGACTCCATCGTCGTGGACGCGGCGGGCGAGGTGATCGCGCGGGCTCCGCAGTTCGCCGAGACCACGATGATCGTGGACCTCGACCTCCCGGCGGCCGGCGGTGTCCCGTCCGGCGTGGTCGACGACGGGCTGCGGATCGACCATGTCACGGTCTCCGCCGAGCCGGTGGAGCCGTACGCGCCGGAGCCGGCCGCCGAGGCGCGCGCGGAGCGGCTCGACGACGACGCCGAGGTCTACGCGGCCCTCGTCACGGGCCTGCGCGCCTACACCCTGAAGAACGGGTTCCGGTCGGTGGTGATCGGGCTCTCCGGCGGGATCGACTCGGCGCTGGTCGCGGCGCTGGCCTGCGACGCGCTGGGCGCGGAGCACGTGTACGGGATCTCGATGCCGTCCAAGTACTCGTCGGGGCACTCCCGGGACGACGCCGCCGACCTCGCGCGCCGCACCGGCCTCCACTTCCGTACCGTCTCCATCGAGCCGATGTTCGACGCCTATATGGGGGCGCTCGGCCTCACCGGGCTCGCCGAGGAGAACCTCCAGTCCCGGCTGCGCGGCACCCTGCTGATGGCGGTCTCCAACGAGGAGGGCCATATCGTCCTGGCGCCGGGCAACAAGTCCGAGCTGGCGGTGGGGTACTCCACGCTCTACGGCGACTCCGTGGGCGCGTACGGGCCCATCAAGGACGTCTACAAGTCGACGGTGTTCCGGCTGGCGCTGTGGCGCAACCGGGTCGCGGCCGAACGCGGCGAGACCCCGCCGATCCCGGAGTCCTCGATCACCAAGCCGCCCAGCGCCGAACTCCGCCCCGACCAGGTCGACACCGACTCGCTGCCCGACTACGACGTCCTCGACCGGCTGCTGGAGCTGTACGTGGACCGGGACCGGGGCCGGGACGAGATCGTCGCGGCCGGGTTCGACGAGGAGCTGGTGAACCGGGTGCTGCGGCTGGTGGACACCGCCGAGTACAAGCGGCGGCAGTACCCGCCGGGCACCAAGATCTCCGCCAAGGGCTTCGGCAAGGACCGGCGGCTGCCCATCACCAACCGCTGGCGCGAACACGCCTGAGCCACGAACGGCCGCGGTGTGCCGCGGTGCGTGTGGGGCCCGGAAGCGAACGGGAGCGGGAGGGGCCCACACCCGGAGGGGCCCACGGGCCCGCCCGCC
>NZ_JBHYZV010000026.1:0-33437 GCF_042753905.1 Streptomyces sp. NPDC059248
CCGTGCGGGGGGGGGGCGCGCGGCTGGGGGGTGCGGGGGTGGGGGGTGGGGGGGTGGTGTGGGTTTCTGGTTGGGGGGTGGGGGTGTCGGGGGGGGGGGCCGGTGGGGGTCCGCCCCCCCCGGCCCCGTCGTATCCCGACCGGTCGTCAGTGGGCGATCGTCGCGGGCGCCTTCCCGGTCTCCGCGTCCGGCCCGGTCCCGGTGCCGGCCCCGGTGTTCTTCTTGTCCCGGCCCTGGAGGAGGAGCGCCGCCAGGACCGCGGCGACGGCGACCCCGATTCCGCCGGCGACGAAGCTGTTGGCCATCGCCTGGGTGAAGGCGTCCCGGGCGGCGTCCGCCAGTGCCGGGATCTTCAGCGCGGCGGCGACCGACTCCTTCGCCGCCTCCGGCGCCGTACCGGGCAGTTCGGCGGTGTAGGTGCCGGAGAGCACCGCGCCGAGGATCGCGACGCCGAGGGCGGCGCCCGCCTGCTGGATGGTGTCGTTGAGGGCCGAGCCGACCCCCGCGTGCTCCTCGGGCACCGCGCCCATCATGGCGGCGATCGCGGCGGGCATCGCCAGGCCGCCGCCGGCGCCCATCAGCAGCATGGCGGTGGTGATGAGGCCCCAGCCGTCGCCCTCGGAGAGGGTGGCGAGGGTGCCGAACCCGGCGGCGATGACCAGGAGTCCGACGACGGCCATCACCCGGTTGCCGGTCTTCGGGAGCAGGGCGGCGCCGATGGTGTTGAAGGCGATCACGGCGACGGCCATCGGGGCGAAGGCGAGACCGGTCTCGGTGGCGGTGTAGCCGAGGACGAACTGGAGGTACTGGGTCAGGACCAGCATCAGCCCGCCGTTGGCGAAGGTCAGCAGGACGAGCGAGAAGCTGGCGCCGGTGAAGACCTTGTCGCGGAAGAGCTCGACCGGGACCATCGGCGAGTCCGTACGCGTCTCCCAGACGGCGAAGGCGACGAGGGAGACGACGGCGACGATGCCGGCGGTCAGGGTGACCGGGTCGCTCAGGCCCTTCTTGGGCGCCTCGATGATGGTCCAGACGAGGGCGGTCATCCCGGTCATCGACAGCACCATGCCCGGGAAGTCGGGCTTGCGCCACGGGCCCTTGGACTCCGGCATCAGGACCAGGGCGGCACCGATGGCGAGGGCGGCGATCGGCACATTGATCAGGAAGACCGCGCCCCACCAGAAGTCGGCGATCAGCGCGCCGCCGAGGACCGGGCCGCCGACCAGGCCGACCATCGCGACGGCGGACCAGGCGGCGATGGCCTTCGGGCGCTCGTCCTCGTCGAAGACGGTGATCAGGATGGAGAGCGTGCTCGGCATGACCAGCGCGCCGCCGATGCCCATCAGCACCCGGGCGCCGATCAGGGTCTCCGGGCTGCCCGCGTAGGTCGCGACCAGGGACGCGATTCCGAAGAGCACCAGTCCCAGGATCATCACCCGCCTGCGGCCGAAGCGGTCGGAGAGGCTGCCCGCGGTCAGCAGCAGTCCGGCGAAGACGAGGATGTACGACTCGATGATCCACTGGACGTCGGTGGCGCTCGCCCCGAGGTCGTCGGTGATCGCGGGGACCGCGACCGTCAGGACCATGTTGTCGATGACCAGGACGAGGGTGCTCAGGCAGAGCACCACGAGGATCAGCCAGCGGCGCGGGTGACGCTCCGCCGCCGCCGCTCCCGCCCCCGTGTCGTCCCGGTGGTTCCGGTGGTTCCCCTGGTGCCGGTCTGCCCGCTCCTGCTTCATGGCTTCCCCTCCGAGTTGTCGTACGGCGATGTCCGAGCGTTTCGCCGCACGGCGTGCGCTCTGACGAACACTGTACGGAGACCGAACAGTGTTCGCAAGGGCGTACGGCGTTCGTAAGCTGCGTTAGGGTGGACGGGACGGAGAGGCACCGGGCCCGGTACGGGACGGCGCGCGGGACGCGAGAGGAGCCTTCGACATGGCGGTCGACGAGCAGACCAGGACGGCGGGGGCGGTCGACCCGACGGCGGACGAGGGCTTCCCCTCCGTCTGGACGCGGCCCCGGCGCCGCAAGCGGGAACAGCCGGCGCTCAGCCGGGAGCAGATCGTGGCCGAGGCACTCGCCCTGCTGGACAGCGACGGTGTCGACGCCCTGAGCATGCGGAAGCTGGGCGCCCGGCTGAAGGCCGGTGCCACCTCCATGTACTCGCACGTGGCGAACAAGGAGGAGCTGATCGAGCTGGTCGTGGACGAGGTCTACGGCGAGATCGAGGTCCCCGAAGCCACCGGACCCGACGACTGGCGGCGGGCCCTGGAGGAGTTCGCGCACAGCTTCCGCGCGACGATCCTGCGCCACCCCTGGATGGCGTCGGTCCTGGGCGAGGTCGGGATGGCCTATCTGGGGCCGAACATGATGCGGCTCTCCGACCGGGGGCTCGGCATCTTCGAGGCCGGGGGCTGCGACGACCCGGAGACCGCGGACACGCTGATGACCACGGTGATCGCCTTCGTCATCGGCACGGCGCTGACCGAGGCCGCGTATCTGACGTCGCTGAACCGGAGCGGCAGGACCGAGCAGGAGTGGCTGGAGAGCGTCTGGCCCGCGGCGGTGGCGGCGGCGGAGCCGTACCCGCGGCTGCGGAAGCGGTACGCGCAGCTGGGCGCCACGGACGCCGCCAACACCCGGGGGTCGTCGTTCGACCAGGGTCTCGCCTGCGTTCTGGACGGGGTGGAGACGCGGCTGCGGGCGGTGTGACGGGGGATCGGGTGGGAGAGGGGTGCGCCCCCGCCGGGGGTGAATTCAAGGGGTGGGGGCACCCCGAGGGGTGGGGGCACCCCTATCCCGCACCCCTCTCCCGTACGCCTCCGCCGTCACGCTCCGCGCAGCCGCTCCAGCGCCGCTTCGAGGTCGGGGCGGGCGGGCCGGTTGTGGGGCAGCTTCGCCAGGACGGCCGCCATTCCGCAGGTGTCGGTGAGGGCCGAGAACACCAGCCCGCCCGAGATGCCGGCCGCCAGCAGCAGCCACGCCGGATGCAGAAAGAACCCGAGGGCGACACCGGTCAGGACCAGCACACCCGCCACGAGCCTGACCTGGCGTTCCATCGCCCAGCCGCGCCTCGGGACCGCGCATCCGGCTCCGGTGCCGGTCTCCGGCCCGGTGGCCCCCGGGTACTCCAGCGGGTAGCCGCGCGCCGCCCACGCCGACGTACCGCCGCTCAGGCTCGCCGCCCGCACACCCCGCCCGGCCAGCAGGGCACGGGCCTTCGCCGACCGCGCGCCCGACGCGCAGACCAGCAGGACCTCCCCGCGCCCGGCCGCCCCGGCTATCTCGGGCACCGCGCGGCGCACCCGGTCGAGGGGGACGTTGACGGCCCCGGGGACATGGCCGGACGCGTACTCGCCGGGCGTACGGACGTCGACGACGGTGAGGGCGTCCAGCCGGGCGCGGGCGCGATCGGCGTCGAGGTCGTGATCGTGGTCGTTCATCGGTGATGCCTCCTTGGAGGAAGGAAGGGGGTAAATTACCCCCAGGGGTATGTACGGGGTTCTGTGTACGGGACCGGGAAGGAGTGGATGTCGTGGAACTCGATCTCGCGGCCGCCGAGCTGAAAGCCGTGCTGAACCGGCTGCGCCGCGCGCAGGGTCAGATCTCCGGGGTGATCCGGATGATCGAGGAGGGCCGGGACTGCGAGGAGGTCGTGACCCAGCTCGCCGCCGCGTCCCGCGCCCTCGACCGGGCCGGTTTCGCGATCATCGCGACCGGGCTCCAGCAGTGTCTGACCGACATCGGCCCCGAGGACGGGGACAGGGACGGAGACGGTACGGAGGCGGGCGCCGACGGGACCGCGCCCCGGCGCCGCCGGATCGAGGACCCGGAGAAGATGCGGGCCCGGCTGGAGAAGCTCTTCCTGTCACTGGCCTGACCACGCGGTTCGCGGTCACGGCGCGTACGGACGCGGGCGGCACAGGTCACACCACCCCCGTCGCGTCCGTCGCCATCGCCACGGCCACCGCGATCAGCACCCAGGCGAGGATCCGCCGCAGGGTCTCGGCGGGGATCCGGTCGGCGAGCCGCTTGCCGTCCCACGCGCCGAGTACGGCGGCGGCGGCGAACGGCGCGATCAGCCCCCACTCCAGCCCCTGGGCGGCACCGGAGCGGGTCGCGAGCGCGGCGATCGCGTTGACGGCGACGACCAGCAGGCCCGTACCGACGGCGATACGCGTCCCCAGGCCGAGGGTCCTGATCAGGGCCGGTACGACGAGGAACCCGCCGCCCACCCCGAGGACCCCCGTCAGCGCGCCGACCCCGGCTCCGGCCCGTACGGCGGCGCCCTTCCCGGGAGCCCGCTCCACCGTGTCGGCCGCCGCCTGGTCGGGTTCCGGTTCCCCGGTCGCGGCCCTCAGCATGCCGATCGCGACGACGACCGCGATCACCGCGAAGGCGCCGGTCAGTACGGCGTCCGGCAGCCGGGCCGCCACCAGGCCGCCGAGGGCAGCGGGCACCAGCCCGGCAGCCGCGAAGAGGGCTCCGGTACGCCACCGGACCCGCCCCTCACGGGCGTGCGCGTACAGCGCCGTGACCGAGGTGAGGGCCACCACGACCAGGCTCGCGGTGGTCGCCGTGACCGGGCTGAAGCCGAGGAGGTAGATGAGGGCGGGGACGGCGAGCACACTGCCGCCCCCGCCGAGCGCCCCCAGGGCGATCCCGACCACGGCACCCGCGACCAGGGCGAGTATCACGACGCGGTACGCGCGGCCGGGCCCGCATCGTCCGTGCCGCCGGTGCCGCCCGCGTCATCCCTGTCGCCCGCGTCGCCCGCTTCGTCCGTGACCACGCGGAGCCCCGCCGCCTCCGCCGCCGTAAAGGCGTCGTCGACGGCGACGACCTCGCGGCCCGCCGCGTCCAGCAGGGACGCCGCGATCGCGGCCCGGAAGCCGCCCGCGCAGTGCGCCCAGACCGTACCCGGGGGTATCTCGGCCAGCCGGGACCGCAGTTCGTGCAGCGGTACGGAGAGCGCGCCCTCGATCCGGCCCTGCCCGGCCCGCTCCGAGGCCCGGCGGACGTCCACGATCACCACGGGATCACTGCCACCGTCATTGCGGCCGCCGCGTACCGCCGCCGCCAGGTCCGCGAAGGTGCCGCGCCGGAAGGACCGGGCGGACTCGCCGTCGCGCAGCCACCGCTCCACCCCGCCGGGCACCCCCGCCGCCGGGCGGTCGATCCCGACCCGCACCAGCTCGCGGCGCGCCTCGGCGAGCTGCTCGGGCGACGCCGCGAGCAGGGTGACGGGCCGGCCCCAGGGGACGAGCCAGGCGAGCTGGCCGGCCAGTTGGCCGCCCGACTCGATATTGACCGTCCCGGCGACATGGCCCGCCGCGAAGGCGACCCGGCCGCGCAGATCGATCACCCACTCCCCTTCCGCCAGCCGCGCCGCGATCTCGTCGGCGTCCGCGACGGCGGCCGGGGTGGTGAGATCGACGGGCGCGGGGCCACGGGCGTTGAGCGGTCCCATATGGGCGTAGTACGCGGGAATGTCGTCGAGGGACGCGAGGAGTTCGGCGACGAAGGTGTCGGCGTCCTTGAGCAGCGCCTCGTTGCCGCGCCGCTCCGCGCCGACGGTGCTGCCGCCGCCGACCGCGCCCGGTACGCCCGCCCCGGCGGGGCCCGCCGAGCAGAGGCTGCCGAAGCCGTGGGTCGGCAGTACGGCCGTCGTGTCGGGAAGCCCGTCGACCAGCCGGTGGGCGGACGCGTGCTGGGCGCGGGCGAGGCCCTCGGTGAGCCGGGGTTCGACCAGGTCGGGGCGGCCGACCGTACCGATCAGCAGCGATCCGCCGGTGAACGCGGCCACGGCACCGCCCGCCTCCTCCAGGACGTAGGCGGTGTGGTGCGGGGTGTGCCCGGGGGTGGCGACGGCGCGCAGAACGAGATCCGTGTCGATGTCCGTACGGTCGCCGTCGGCGACGGGGACACGGCTGTACGACACCCGGGCCCCGGCCGGGACGAGATACGCGGCGCCGGTCAGCCGGGCGAGTTCGAGGCCGCCGGTGACGTAGTCGTTGTGGACGTGCGTCTCGGCGACGGCCGTGATCCGCACCCCGCGCAGGGCCGCGGCCTCCAGGACCCGGTCGATGTCCCGGGGCGGGTCGACGACGACGGCGGTACGGGCTCCGCCCGCGAGATAGCCGCGGTTGCCGAGTCCGGGCACCTCCAGGGTGTCGATGAAGAACACTGCGGTGATCCTTTCGCGCTGGTGTACCCCCCGGGGTATACGGCGACCGTACCAAATTACCCCCGGGGGTATACAAGCGGGTGGGAAGGACCACATCTCCGGTGTCGGTGGCGCGCTACGGAACGGCGCGGGGAGCCACGGGATCCTTACGAGACTCGGCCCGGCCCGTCAGCCGGTTTCCGGCCGTACCCCCGTGACCAGGTGGGACACGAACTCCACCTGGGCCGAGCCGTCGCCCGTCGTCCACGGCGCGAGCAGGGCCCGGACCCGGGCGATACCGGGGCGGACCTTGTCCGGATCGGTGGCCAGGAAGGCGCTGCCCCAGGGGGTCGCGGACAGGAAGCCGGGGACGAAGTCCGAGAGCGCGGGCAGGGCGACCTCGGCGACGACCTCCCGTACGGCCACATCGGTCAGGCCCGCCGCGGTCAGCAGCCCGGACAGTTCGTCCGCGCCGCAGCCGAACGCGGTGTCGTACCAGCCGGTCAGCTCGGTCCCGGTGCTGTACTCCGCGATCGCCTGCCGGGTCGCGGCGAAGAAGGGCGAGCGGCCCGACGGCAGCCAGGCGGTGAGGGCGACCCGGCCGCCGGGCCGGGTGACCCGTACCGCCTCGGCGACGCCGGCGGCCCGGTCCGGGAAGAACTGCACGCCCTGCTGGCAGACGACGGCGTCGAAGGTGGCGTTGGCGTACGGCAGATCACCCGCCGCCGCCTCCTGCCACTCGACGACGATGCCGTCGGCGACGGCGCGCTCGGCGGCGACCAGGAGCATCCCCGGCACCGGATCGACCCCGACGACCCGGCTCCCGGTCCCCGCCAGCCGCGCGGCGGCGTTCCGGGCCACGAAACCCGTACCGCAGGCGAGGTCGAGGAGGGCCGTGCCGGGCGGGAGCGGGACGGTGTCGAGGAGGGCGGCGACGAAGGGGGCCATAATCGGGGCGCCGTACCGCTCGTACTGCTCGGGGGCGCGGTCGGTGAGCCGGAAATCGCTCCTCGGACCGCTCGACGCCGCCGCGTCCGCGCCGGTGCCCGCGCCAGGAGGTCCCTCGCCCGGCCCCGGGGTCGCGCCCGAGCCCGGGACAGGCCCTTGATCGCCTGTTCCGCCCATACTCCGACCATAGATTCGGCGGACCGGGGCCGCACCTCGGTCCCCGTACGACACCCGGGGCCGCACCTCGGTCGCCGTACGGCACCCGGGGCCGTCGCGAGGCCCTCGCACCGTCGGCTGCGACACTCGTCCCATGAGCAGCGACGCCCGTGCCCACACCCTCGGCGACTTCCTCAAGGCGCGCCGCGCCGAGGTGCACCCGCGGACCGTCGGACTGCCCGGCACCGGGACGAAGCGCCGGGTCACGGGCCTGCGCCGGGAAGAAGTCGCCCTGCTCGCCTCGATCAGCCCCGACCACTACACCCGGCTCGAACAGGGGCGGCGCCCCGCGTCCGGGCCCGTACTGGAAGTCCTCGCGCGGGTGCTGCGTCTCAGCGACCAGGAGCGCGCGTACATGTTCGAGTTGGCGGCGGGGGAAGCGGACCTGCCCCGCCGATGACGGGCCGCGGGGCCCCTGGATCCCCGGCGTCCCGGGCCTCTCGACCCGGCGGAGGACGCTCCGTACACCCCCCGGTACACACTTCGGTGTAGCCGTCTTTCGTCTCTGGTCACGAGGATCCGGCGCCGAACCGCCGGGACGATGAAGACGTGACCATCCAGACCAAGACCCAGATCCCGGCCCCGGCCGCGGCGACCCGTTCCGGTTCCCCGGCCCGGCTCCCCCTCCTCGACGTCCTGCGCGGCGCGGCGATCCTCGGCACCTTGATGACCAATGTCTGGGTGTTCACATCGCCGGGCGCGGAGTGGGGCGTCCTCACCGGCGCGACGGGCTCGCCCTCGTTCGACTCCGTACCGCAAGCGGTCGAAGCCGTCTTCCGGCTGCTGGCCAACGGCAAGTTCCTGGCCCTGCTGACGATCCTGTTCGGAGTGGGCCTCGCCATCCAGTACGCCTCCGCCGAACGGCGCGGGCAGCCGTGGCCCGGCGCCTACCCGAAGCGCGCCGCCTTCCTCTTCTTCGAGGGCACCGTCCACTTCGTCCTGATCTTCGCCTGGGACGTGCTGATGGGGTACGCGGTGACGGCCCTGCTCGTCGCCTGGCTGCTGACGCGCTCCCGCAAGGCGCGGAACGGGGTGATGTGGTGGCTCGGCGGCGTCCATGTGACCCTGATGCTCCTGTTCACCGCGGTACTCGCGGCGGCGGACGGCGGCGGGGCGGAGGCCGCGGTCGACGACGGTGTACGGGAGTTGTACGCGTCCGGCGGCTACGGAGAGCAGATCCTCTTCCGGCTGGAGAACGCGCTCGCCCTCCGGATGGAGCCGATCCTCACCTTCCCGCTCCTCGTCTTCCTCTTCCTCCTCGGCGTCCGGCTGTTCCGCGCGGGAGCCTTCGGCGACGACGCGACCGGCCGCCGGATCCGGACCCGCCTGCTGACCTGGGGCCTCGGCCTCGGTCTCCCGCTCAGCGTCGCCGCGTCCGTCGTCGGCCCCGAACTGGTCCTGCTGGACCGGTACGTCGGCGGCCCGCTCACGGCCCTCGGCTACATCGGCCTCATCGGCGTGATCGTCGACCGGATCGCCCGCCCCGGCGTCCTGATGACCGGGCTGACATCCGTGGGCCGTACCGCGTTGTCCGGCTACGTCCTCCAGAACGTGCTGTGCGTATTCGCCGCGTACGGCATCGGACTGGGCCTCGCCACATCCCTCGACGGCGACTGGCACCCCTGGTGGGTACTCGCCCTGTGGGCCGTGGTCTGCGCGATCCTGATGATCGGCTCAACACTGTGGCTGCGCCGCTTCGACCAGGGCCCGCTTGAGGCCGTGCAGCGGTGGGCGCTGCGGCGGTAGACCTCCCGGTGACCGGCGCGAAGCCGGGTCCCTGGTCCCGTGCCCGACCGGCGCGTGGGAGCACGGGCCCGGCTTCCGGGCGGAGTGGCGGTGACACGGGGACACCGGCCGGGCGATCCTGGACGGGCACGACCCGTCCGACGCGAAATCCGACCCGGAATCCGACGCGAAAGGGGACGTGTCCCATGGAGCCGCTCGCCTACCGCACCGCCGTCGACGACCTGCGCCGCCGGATCGCCGACGGCGAGTACGCGCCCGGGGACGTCCTGCCCGCGGAGTCCGGGCAGGTCCTGGCCGCCCTGGCCGCCGACGGCCTGGTGGTCCCCGCCCCCGGCGGCGGCTTCACCCTGGCACCGGTACCGCTGGCCCGCCCGGCCGGTGGCCGACGCGCGGGCACGAACCGCCACTCCGGCGGCCGGCGTTACCGCATCCTGGGCACCCCCGAGACCCGGCTCCCGCCCACCCGCGTCGCCGACGCCCTCGGCCTCCCGGCCAGGACGACGGCCCTGTGCCGGGGCCGCCTGCTGCTGGACGGGAACGGCACCCCGCTGACGTATGTCACCGCCTGGTTCCCGCCCGATGTCACCGCGCGATGCCCGCGCCTGACGGTCGCGGTACCGATCCCCGAGGGGACGACTCACTACATCCGCCGGGAGACGGGCCGCACCCCGGCCCGCGGCACGGACACCACCACGGTCCGCCTGGCGACGGAGGCCGAAGCGGACCGTCTGCTCCTGGAACGCCCGGCGGCCGTGGCGGTGGTGCTGCACACGGCGTACGACAGGGAGCAGCGGCCGCTGGTGTGCGAGGAGGGCGTGACACCGGCGGCGCACTGGGGGTCGACGGAGAACTATGTGATGGACGCGGGCGGCTGATCGGGCTCTCACCTCGCGGCGGTGGGATGTGTTCGGTGACGAGTGCGTGCGCCCGGTCGACGGCGGCGTCCGGTGCGCGTCGCCATGGTCTGTCCTCGATCGCGACGCGAATCTAGCCTGGCCGGTATGGCGATCTACCGGCTGGCTCTGACCGACCACGACGGCACGGAGGCAGCCGGGCTGCTGGACGAACTGTGCGATGTCTACGCGGATGCGTACGGAGTGGCGCCGGGTGGGAAGAAGACGGTCGCGTTCCGGGAACGGGCGGAGAAGCAGTTCACCCGACCGGGTTTCGCGCTGGTCACCGCGCGGGCGAACGGCGAGCTGGTGGGCTTCGTGTTCGGGTACCCACTGCCGCTCGGCGACACGTACTGGTGGGACGGGGTACGGCCGGAGCCCGCCGGGGAGTTTCTGACCGAGACCGGAACCCGGACCTGGGTGCTGGCGGAGATCGAGGTACGCCGGTCGTGGCAGAGCCATGGGGTCGGACGCGCCTTGCACGATGCCGTGCTCGCGTCTCGCCCCGAGAACCGGGCGACCCTGGCGACGGGCCCGGACGCCCCGGTGCGGTCGGTGTACGAGGGCTGGGGATGGGGGTGGGTCGGACGCGTTCCCGGGGCGGACGACGACTACTACGGCGCCTACGACCTGTTCGTGCTGGGGTTGCCGGTCAGCCGGTAGAGCCGCGAAGACGGCGCACCACGCGAAATGCGCTCACGCCCGCTGGAGGGGCAGTTCGGCGAGCATCACCGCGAATTGCGGCGAGTCGGGGAAGGGGCGCCGTTCGCCGACCTTGCGGAAGCCCCAGGACTCGTACAGGGCCTGGACCCGAGGGTGCTCGACGTCGACGAGGAGGACCGCCAAGTCTTCGGAACGCGCGTCGAGGAGGGTGCGGGACAACAGCTCAGCCGCCCCCCGCCTGCGCCATTTCACCCGAACAGCCAGTTCCGAGTAGGAGAAGGTCCGATTCGGCTCCGGGGCCCGGTCGAGGTGTTCACGCCACCACTCACGGTCCCGCACCGCCGGGGCGCCGTAGGCGAAACCTATGGCGTCGTCGCCGTCGTACGCGATGACGCAGGCGAAGTCCTGATGGCCGCCCCAGTGGTCCACGAACCACGGAAAGCGCTGCTGGAACTCGTCCTCCTCGATCGTGTCCTGATAGGCGTCGGTGAAAATGTCGATAAGCGTCGGACGGATCCCGGGCAGGTCGTCATGGGTGAAGTGGCGCAGTTCCAGTCCGGTGGCGCTCACGGGCGGCTCCATTCGGACCGGTAGCGGTCGCCCCATTCACGGGCGGACCCCGCGTCGGGGGCGAGAGTGAGCAGATCGCGGTAGTAGTCGCCGATGAGGGACCGGAGACGGCCGGGCAGCGGATGGTCCGCCATCACCTTGAAAGCCGTGGAGGCCGTCGCACACGCCAGTTCGGCATCTCCTTGGTGGAGTTGCGCCTTGGCAAGGCTTACGTACTCCATGGCCCGGTTTCTGCGGAACCGTTCCGGGGTGTTGGCGAGAGACCGATGTGAGGCCGCCTCGGCCTCCGCCCAGTCACCGAGTTGATTTCGCACGATACCGACCAGACCGGCCAGTTCGCCGACACCGTAGAAGTCCGTCCAGGCGGCACGAGGAGCGTCGGGATCCGACTTGTCCAGGGCCTCCCAGGCATGGCCGAGGGACCGCAGGGCCGCCTGCCGTTCTCCCAGATAGGACTGGCCGACGGCGGTACGGGCGTGGGCGAGGGACGCGAACAAGGGGTCGCGCCGGGTCACGGCGGTGGCTTGCGCGGCATGAGCCGCATCCACCGCCTCCGCGTACTCGCCCCGTTGACGCGCGAGCATCGCGTACAGATTCCAGACCTTGAACTCGGATATGGGGTCCCTGGACATCCCGGCCAGGCGGACGGCCTTGCCGAGAAGGTCGTGTGCCCTGTTGGGCCGGTGAGCGTCGATGGCGTTCCAGCCGGCCGACGCGGTGAAGTCGGCGGCCACGGAGAAGAGCCGCTGACGGATCCGCTGGGACGCGGCCAACTTCTGCTTGTCCAGCGCGTCGACCACGCCCGCCAGCGCCGCCTTCTCCACAGCGGCGTGACCGCCCCGGCTCTGGTCCAGCGCCACCAGTCCGTCGAGCCGTTCGCGCAGTCGGATGACATCCGATGTGCCCACTGCCGAAGGGGCGCCGGTGAAACCGGTGAGGGGAACCGCGACGGCGGCGGTCGTCCCGGTGGTCGCGGTGAGGAAGTTTCGGCGCTTCACGGGTTGCTCCCGGGGTGTGGTGGGGTGTCCCGTCCTTGCCGGGGGCCGGAATCCCAACTCCTCGGCAGTACAGGAAAATACTGCCTCCAAGGCCTCGCGCTGCCGAGGGTGCGGCCACTTGGTCTTTCCCGTGAGCCAGTTGCGCACCGTGCGATCTCCTACGGTGCCCTCATGGCCGACGGCATACAGATAGTCGTTCAGCACATCGGCCAAGGCAGTCTGGGTGAAGCCGCGCTCGCGCAAGGCGATGGCGAGGCTCTCGTTCCCCTCCATATACCCACCGTAGCCACCGGGCACCCCTGAGTAGGGCGGGCCGGGGAAATTTCCGGTCCCGTGAGGACGGCGCCCCGGCGGAATTTCCTCCGGCGGCCGACCATCGGCCGTTTGACCGGACGAGGGCGATGGACAGCGGGAAGGGTGTGCGGAGTCAGGCGTTCTCGGTCAGGAGCTCGACCAGCAGGACGCGGACACGCTGCTCGATCTCGTCCCTGATGGGCCGGACGACTTCGAGGCCCTGCCCGGCGGGAAGACGGGGCAGTCGTCACCGCAGCCCATGGTGATGCAGACGGGACGAGGACCCAGAAGCCGCTTGGCCCCGCCTCCTTGATGCGATCGGCCGCGTACTTCAGCCTTTTCCCGGTCCGTCCATCGCGGCGCGGAGCCAGTCGAGAGGATCCTGTGCGAGGAGTTCGTCGGCCAGCCGCCGTGCCGTCTCGGTGACCAGGCGCTTCCGGCTGTTGTCGATCCAGCGCCGGGCGCTCCGGTGGCCCTGGGACTCGTACTCGATGCCCTGGAGCAAGCACTCCAGCTTGTCGGCGTCCCGGGCGCAGATCGCCTCCGGTGTCTCGTTCGCCTCGTACTCGGCCACCAGATCCCGGACGGTGCTCGCGAGCAGCTCCGGCATCCCGGCGGTCTGGTCGGCCGTGACCGCACGGGGGTCGGCGCTCGTCGCGTACGTCTTCCCCAGGTGGTTCACATCCCCGGTCCGGGACTCCTGCGTGTCGTGCCAGACCGCGAGAAACGCCGCCCGCTCCGGGTCGGCGCCCTCCAGTTTCGCGATCACGGAGGCGATGAGGGACGTACGCCACGAGTGCTCGGCGACGCTCTCGGGATCGCGTACACCGGCCATCCACCAGCCCGTGCGGCGGGCGTGCTTCAAGGTCCCGGACTCGTACAGGAAGTGCGCGACGGCGGACAGCTCTTCATCTTGGCCCATGGTTGTCTTCCTCTCGTCCACGATGTCGTCGGTCAGCCGGTGGCCGTCGAGGACCACGATGAGTCGGTCCCGGCGGCCCGTCCTACGGTGGCCGAGGAGTCTGCCGTTCCGCCGGCGCCAGAAGCAGTACGTCGTGGAGCACCGCGCCGTCCCAGGGACGGGTCTCGCCGATCTTGCGGTAGCCCCAGGAGCGATACGCGGCCTGCGCGGGAGCCGCGTCCGGGCGGGCGTTGAGCAGGACGCGTTCCTCCTGGGCGTCCCGCAGGACGGTCTCATGGAGCCGCCCGGCGACGCCGAGGCGGCGCCAGGGCGCGCGTACGGCCAGTTCGATCAGCCCGAAAGTGCGGCGGCCGTCCTCGTGGCGGAGTTCGGGGGTGACCGGGGTGGTGAGGCGGTCCCACCAGCCGGTAGCCGGGGAGAGGGGATACCCGTACGCGATCCCGACCGGCTCGCCTCCGTAGGTGCGGGCGAGCGCCGCACGGAAGGTGGCCTTGCGGACCTGTGACCGGAACCGGCGGGTGTTGGCGGCGACCTCGTCGGCGGTCTTCTCGTACGGGGGCTCCCCGAACGCCTCCGCGTACACCCGGGTGAACGCGGACTCTTCCCGCGCCGCCGCCATCCCGTCCAGGGCTTGGACCACGATGCCGTTCAACAGGTAGTCGCCTCCTTGATGCGATCGGCCGTTTCCCGGGCGCTCGGATGGTCATAGGGCTTCACGGCGTCCGCGAACGTCACGAGCCTTTGGGAGAGCCGCGCGGACGAGACCGCGCCACAACCGTCGAGGACACGGCCCATCTCGTGGCACGCCTCGTCGAGCTCGCCGGTGCCGAGCAGTGTGTGCGCCAAGCGGGCCCGGTACCAGGCCGAGTTCCTCCTATAGGTGTCGTCGAGACCCGACACGGCGGACTTGAGGAAGGGAATCGCGCGCTGCGGTTTTCCTTCCATCGAGTAGTAGGACGCCATGGCGTAGTCGACTTCGACGGGCCCGGCGAACCGTGCCCAGTGGGGCACGTCGTCGTCCGTGTCGGTACGGGACAGGAAGGAGACGGCCCGGTTCAGCGCGCGCCGCGTACCCGGCGTATCACCCGACGCGGTAGCCGCGTTGGCCTCGCGCAGGGCGACGACCAGATGCACGGTGGATCCGGCGCCCGCGTGCCCGGCGTGGGCGTAGGCGCTCTCCACCGCCGACAGTGCCTCCCAGGCGCGGGCGCTCTCGGCCGCGAGCAGCGACAGGGTGTTCAGGGCTCGTACCTGGAGCAGCGAGTTGCCCACCAGCTGAGCCGCGGCCACGGCCTCCAGACAAGCGGCGCGGGCTTCCGCCGCCAGCGTCGGACCGCCGTCGTATCCGAACCACGCGCGGTGGCAGCCGATCTCGCACAGGATCGTCTGCAGAAGGCGACCGATATCGGGCGTGTAGGAGCCCGTGTTCAGTACGTCGGTCACCCGCTGCTGCAATTGGACGGCGCGGGCTCGGGCGGGGATCCCTCCGGCGGAGTGGTCCACGGAGTACAACGTGTCCAGGCGTCGGCGTAACGCCTCGACGTCCTCCGTCCCGATACGGGCTCCCCGCTGTTCGGGGATGACCGCAGCCGCCGCGATCGCCCCCGTACGCGAGACGAACGCACGGCGTTTCACCGCACTATCGTCGCCGATGAAATCGTCCCTTGTCCGTCGGTGCGCGGGGACGTCGAACCCCAATTCGGCGAGCGGGCGCCCGAACAGCACTTCGAGACACCTCTGCTGGGCGGGATGGGGAAGCGGCGGTGGGCTGTCGCACTCCCAGCGGCGTACCTGGCGCACATTCGCGGTGGCCTTGATACCCAGCCGTACGGCCTCCGCTCGGATCGCCCCCACCAGGCCGGCCTGGGTGTATCCGGCTGCCTTGCGCAGACGGGCGAATGCCCCCGTGTCGTGGTGCCGCATACACGTTCCCCGATTCCCTCGGACGTTCCGAATTCTCACGGTAGATCCCGGACGCGTAGCGCGTGGAAAAAGTCCGCCGAAAAGTCCTCCTGCACCGGCCCCGCACGAAGTTCGGCCACGGTGAACTGTTCGCCGTACGACGCCGAGGTCTGAGAGGGAACTCCGTGGCCAGCGCTCCGCCTGTGCAGGAATCGATTCCTGACGTCCTGGACGTCAGGATGAGGCGCTCGACCCGACCGGGTGAACCCCTGTCCGTCCGGGACGCCATATGGGCCGGGTGCGCCCGTCGGATCGGGCGGGCGATCGTGACCGGGTGGGGCCTGGCGGTCTGCGCCGACACCGTGGAACTGCTGGTCGGCGAACTTGTCACCAATGGTTTCGAACACGGTGAGGGCACCGTCGTCCTCCGTATCCGGCGGGGCTTCCGCGCCCTCTGGATCGACGTGACCGACGACGCCTTCAAGCCCCGCCTCGACGCGCTGTCGGGGCAGCCGCTCGACGAGAACGGTCGCGGACTGGTTCTCATCGCCGGTCTGGCACAGGCATGGGGCGTCACAGCGGACGGCCGAGGTGTCTGGTGCGCACTGAGCCTGCCGGTCACCGCCGGAGAAACATCCACCACCCGAGGAGACGACCATGACCACTGAGCCCCGCACCGAACCCTGCGTCTTCTGCGAGAAGCCCGTCGAGGCCACCGAGGAGACCGAGGTCTTCGACGGGTTCTCCGCATCCGGGGCCCGGCCCGCCCTGTACGCGCACCCCGGATGCGGGATCCGGACCAGGCGCTGAATCCCCTTGAACCGCCCCGGTCCGCCGGACCCCCGTGACGCGGGCCGGGGCCCGTGGAGGACGACCATGCTTGGACTGCCGCGCCGCCTCCGGGCGAGGAGACACCGCGAGCCACCGGCGCCCGCGCCGCCCGTCGACCCCTGGAAGAGGGCCTGGACCAGCCCCACAAAGGAGCAGGCACAGGCGCTGTTCTTGCGCGAGGCCGAGGACCGGCGGCGACGGCGGACGCGGTTGTACGTCGTCGGGGGCGGGATCTGGCTCGGCGCCGACGATCCCCAATGATGCTCGAAAGCCTGCTCGCCGACGCCCCGCCCGACTGCCTGCGCGCGCCCTGCTGCGTCTGCGGGCGGGACACCGCCGCGCCCGTGGAGGTGCGGCATATTCCGCCCGACACCGTCGTCTACGCCTGCCCGCAGGACGTCGTGGCCTGCGCCCCCGGGCCCGTCGCGCACGAGGCGTGACGGGCCCGGGGGCGGACCGGGCCTAGAAGACGATCTTGTAGTCGGCGGAGTTCTTCATCAGGGCCGTGCTGGTGTCGCGCGGCTCGAAGGGGCGCTTCCAATCGCCCGTACCCCGGTAGTGGAACGTACGCCCGTTGGGGCCGTACGCGTACAGGTCGGGGCGCCCGTCGCGGTTGCCGTCGCCGATGCCGACGAGCTGGGTGTACGCGTTCCAGCCGCCGCCGATCCGGGTGCGGGGCGCGAAGCCGCCCTTGCCGTCGCCGAGGTGGAGCCAGAGGACCCCGGCCTTGTCCCGGGCCACCAGGTCGCCGGCCCCGGCACCCGCGATGTTGCCGACGGCCGTGATGTCGGTATAGCCGCCCCAGCCCCGGCCGGTCTTCTTCCGGGCCCCGTAGCCGGGGCCGTCCTCCGGGCCGTTCCGCGGGTAGAACCACAGGTCGCCCTTGGCGTCGACGGCGACCAGGTCCTCCTCGCGGTCGCCGTTCAGGTCGCTGCCCGCGGCGATCTTGTTGTAGATGCCCCAGCCGTGGCCGATCTTCGTCCGCTCGTCGGCGGGGGTGCCCTGGGGGCCGTACTGATGGGCCCAGAAGTCGCCCTTCTTGTCCCGGGCGACGAAGAGCGCGCTGGAGCCGCGGAGGCCCGCCGCCTCGATGAGGTTGTAGCCGCCCCAGCCGTCGCCCAGGAACTCGCGCTCCTTCCCGGCGAGCACCTGGACGCCGTTGGACCAGGTCCGGTGGGTGTCCTCCCGCCAGATGCGGCCCGCGCCGTCGGTGACCAGCAGATCGGGCGACCCGTTGTTCGTCCAGTCGTGCGGGGCCCACTGGCGGGTGAGGTTGAAGCGCCCCGACGCCGTGGCGGGCGGGCCGACCTTGTTCCACGGCGTCGCGGTCAGAGACCACTCGTAGGGGCCGTTCGGACCGTAGAAGTTCTCCCCGTTCACGGTCATGGTGCCGTCCCAGTTGAGGTACGGCGGATCGTCCTGGTCGCCGCCCGCGAGCCAGGGCATGAGGTCCATCTTCGTCTCGACGCCGGAGTAGACATGGCGCAGCGTCAGCTTGTAGTCGGCGCGGTAGCGGCTGAGGGTCCAGCGGAACGGCATGGTGCCCCGGGTGAGGTCATCGAGGGGCGCCACATCGGAGGTCAGGAAGGTGATCTCGGTGGGCCGCCCGGTCGTCGCGGTCTTCACCACCGTGGGGCCGCCCGCCGCGCCGGTGATCCGGTAGAGGCCGTCGCCCTTGCCGACGAGTCCGCCGGGGACCACGAGCGAGCCGTCCGGCGCCTGCGCCAGGGCGTCGGTGCGGTCGAGGAGTTTCACGGCGGTGCCGCCGGTGACGGGCGCCGCGGAGAGCTGGGGGTTCCCCGAACCCTGGTAGGCGTTGCCGTCCATGCCGTACACCACCCAGTCGCCGGTCAGCCCGACGTGGTACCAGTACGCGAGCGGCAGGGTCGTGGTCCGCCGTGTCCCGGCGGTCCGGTCCGCCACGACCAAGGTCGCCTTCCGGTTCGCCTCGTCCCTCTCGACCCAGGCGACATGGTCCTTCGAGAGCGCCGTCGACACCACGTCGGTGCCCTGGGCGGAGGTATGGACGATCGGTTCGGCGCTCGCCCCGGCCAGGTCGACGACCACCGTCCGCTCTTCCCGGTCCGGGTAGCGGAGCACGACGGACTCCTTCGTCGCCGCCACCACGGACGGACGGCCGCCGAGGCCGGCGGGCAGCCCGGTCACGTCCCGGCCGGTGACGGTCCCTCCGGAGGTGGTGACGAGCTTGACCCGGGGGCCGTCGGCGGCGATCACGGTCGTACCGGCGGCGCCGATGTACTGGTACTCGGCGCCGACGGCGGTGAGATCCAGCTCCGTACGGGTACCGGTGCCGCCGCCCGACAGATCGACCAGGGTCACCTTGCGCATCTGCGGCGACTCGGGCACCGCGACGACGTCGGAGGCCGCGCCGTGCTGCGGCGAGTGGCCGTTCCGAAGGCCGACGGGTACGACGACGCCGTCGGCGTACCGCACCCAGCCGAGGGTGCCGCCGGTTGTGGCCAGATAGCCGGTCTCACCGGCGAAGACGACACCGGTGTGCGTGAGCGGCGGCAGGTTCTCGTTTCTCGCCTTCGGCGGCGCCGGGGCGGGGGCCGTCGCGGTCGGCGCGGCCGACGCGGCCGACGCCGGGGCCGTCAGGGCCAGCGGGCCCGCCGTGACGGCGACGGCCACGGCGATCGCGGTGACGGTACGACGGGAGCGCGTACGGCGGATGGGCCGGGACATGGGTGTCCTCGATTCTGGAGACACGGTCTAGAACACGATCTTGTAATCGGAGGAGTTCTTCATCAGGACCGAACTGGGGGACCGTTCCTCGAAGGGCCGGTCCGCGTTCCCCGTACCGGGATAGAAGAACGTCCGGCCGTTCGGGGCGAACGCGTACAGATCGGCCCGGCCGTCGCGGCTGCCGTCGCCGATGCCGACCAGCTCGGTGTACTGGTTCCAGCCGCCGCCGATCCGTACCCGCTTGGTGAACGACCCCTTGCCGTCGCCCTGGTGGAGCCAGAGGACCCCGGCCTTGTCCCGGGCCACCAGGTCGGCCGCCGGGGTGCCCGCGATATCGCCGACCGCCGTGATCCGGTTGTAGATCCCCCAGCCCCAGCCGACCTTCTTCCGGGGCTTGAGCTGCGCCCCGGTCACCGGGTCCGTCCGGTAGAACCACTGGTCGCCCTTGCGGTCGACGGCCACCACATCGGGATGGCCGTCGCCGTCGAAGTCGCCGCCCGTGATCCGGTCGTAGATCCCCCAGCCGTGGCCGATCCGGATGGGCTCGTTGCCGACGCTCCCGGCGCGCAGGGCGTCATGGCGCCAGAGGACCCCCTTCTTGTCCCGGGCCACGAAGTCCGTCCGGAAGCTGTGGTTGCCGATGGACTCGATCAGGTCGTACGTGTCCCAGCGGTACCCCAGGTACACGCGTTCGTTCCCGGCGAGGAGCCGGCCGGCGCTGTTCCACCGGTGGTGGGTGTCCTCGCGCCACAGCCGCCCCGCCCCGTCGACGGCCAGCAGATCGGGGGAGCCGTTGAACGTCCAGTCGTGCGGGGCCGGGGCCCGGTGGACGGTGAAGGCGCCGGAGACCGTGGCGGGCGGGCCGATCTCGTCGTACGGCGTGACCGTCATCGACCAGCGGTACGACCCCGAGGGCGCGTACCGCGGATCGGACCCGGCGTGGTCGATGGTGCCGTCCCAGGTGAAGAACGGACCGGTGTCGAAGGTCTCCTTGTGTCCGCTCAGCGGGTGCTCGATGGTCAGCCGGTATCTCGCGTAGGTCCGCGATGTCTTCCAGCGGGCGTTCAGGACGGCCACCGTCAGATCGGCGAACTCGGGGACCTCCGACTCCAGGATGGTGAGCCGGGTGGTGTCGCCGGTGGTCGCGACCTTCTCGGCCGTCGCGGTGCCGGTGGTCGCGGTGACCCGGTAGACGCCCTCGTCCTTCGCCAGCGTGCCACCGGTCACCAGGACCGAGCCGTCGTCGGCGGGGACCAGCGCGAAGGCCCGGTCGATGATCCTCACCTCGTCGCCGCCCCCGGCGGCCGGGGCCGAGACGACCGCCACCTTGTCCGGCTTGGGGTCCTCGTCGACGTCGTACCGGATGCCGTGGATCAGCCGGTCGCCGACGAGCCCGACCAGCGGCACACTCGTCCCGTACGGCATCCGGGTCCGCCGGGTCTCGGTGGACGTCGCCCGGTCGACGACCACGAGCGTCGCGTTCCCGAAGTAGCTCCACGAGGTCTCGACCCACGCCAGGTGCGTGGCCGAGACGGCGGCGACCACATCGACCCGGGCGTCGGGATGGACCTGGTGGAGTCCGGTGACGGCGGCGGTCGCCAGATCCACGACCGCGAGCCGGTGGTCTTCGAGGCGGACGACGGCCGTGTCCGGTGACTCGCCGACGACTTCGAGCGCCCGCGCGCCGTCGGGCAGACCGGTCACGGCACGGTCGCCGGCGGTCCCGCCGGAGGAGGTGACGAGGCGTACGCCCCCGGCCCCGTTCGCGATCACGGTGGGACCCACGGCGCCCGCGTACCGGTAACCGTCGGGGAGTTCGAGTACGGACTTCGTCCCCGGCGCCCCGGCACCCAGATCGGTGAACGTCACCTTCCGCCCGGCGACACCGCCCGGCAGGACCTTGGTGTCGGAGACCGAGCTGATCCGGTGCGCCTCCCGGTCCGTGTACGTCGCGACCGGGGCCACCGAGCCGTCGGAGGCACGTACCCAACTCGCGGTGTGCTTCTTGGTGGTGGCGTCGTAGCCGTTTCTGACGAGATAGCCGGACTTCCCGCCGCTCAGGGTCTCGGCGCCCTTGACGAGGCGCGGCAGGTCCACGTCCTGCGCCCGCCCGGCGGACCCGGTCGACGCGGTGGACATGGCGGGTTCGGCGACGGCGGGCGCCGTCAGCGCCAGCGGGCCCGCGGTGACGGCGAGCGCCACGGCGACGGCGATGGTGGGCGGCGTACGCGTCGTACGCGCACGTCTCTCCCGGTTCGTACGGAGCGGTCGTGACACGGTCTTCACTCCCCGACTGCCGCGCCGGGCCGCTCTGGGCCGGGACGGCGAGTGGAGTCCGGGCGTCGTACGGGGCTCGCCCGGAACGGTGTCATGCCGATGGCAACGGCATGGGAAATCCCTACGATTTCCTTACTTTCCGTGACACCCGAGTGGGGGGAATGGTTGTACGAGAGGACGGCAGGAACCGTCTTCCCGCCGCCGGACGACGGCGGGAAGACGGCGGGAAGACGGCGGGAAGACGGTCGCTCCCCCGCTCGTACCGACTCCTAGAACACGGTCTTGTCGTCAGTGGAGTTGGTGGCCAGGACCGTGCTGGGCGTACGCGGCTTGAACGGCGCCGCGGTGTTGCCCGTACCGGCGTAGAAGAACGTCTTGCCGTTCGGGCCGTACGCGTACAGATCGGCCTTCCCGTCCCGGTTGCCGTCTCCGATCCCGACGAGCTGGGTGTACTCGTTCCAGCCCCCGCCGATCCGGATCCGCGGCTCGAACTCGCCGCCCCACTTGCCCTGGTAGAGCCAGAGGACCCCGGCCGTGTCCCGGGCCACCAGATCCGCGTAGGGGCTGCCCGTGACATCACCGACCTGGGTGACCTCGTTGTAGATGCCCCAGCCCCAGCCGACCTTCTTGCGCGGCACGAAGGCCGTGGGCTGTTTGTTCGTCCCCGGGTGGTGGTACAGATCGCCCGCGGTGTCCACGGCCCATACGCCGGGTCCACCCGCGATCTGGGTATACGTCTGCCAGCCCCAGCCGATCTTCACCCCGTCGTTGAAGGGCGTACCGGAGCCGTTGTCGTGGTGCAGCCACAGATCACCGGCCGCGTCCCGGCCGATGAAGGCCGCCCGGCCCTGCTGGATCCCGATGGACTCGATCCGGTTGTATCTGCCGAAGCCGGAGCCCACCTGCTTCCGGCCGTTGCCCTCGAACACCTCGGGGACCGGGAGGCTGTGCTCGTCCTCGGCGGGGACGAACGGCTGGTAGTAGCTGTCCTCCCGCCACAGCCGGCCCGCGCCGTCCGTGACCAGCACATCCGGGGAGCCGTTGTTGGTCCAGTCGTGCGGGGCCTTGGTCCGCTTGACGTCGATCGTGCCGGTCGCGGTCGCGGCCGGGCCGACGCCGTCCCGCGGTACGGCCTTCAGCGTCCAGGTGTAAGGGCCGGGCGGGGCGTACCGCTTGGCGTTCGCGTCGCCGACGCGGCCGTCCCACTCGAAGCGCGGCGGGTAGTCCGTTACGTCCTGCGCTCGTTCGACCCGGGTCGTGTACGTCGTGCCGGTGGACGGCTGCTCCAGGGTGAGGGTGTACTCGGCCTCGTACCGCGACAGCTCCCAGGTCGCCACCAGGTTCCCCGTGTCGAGGTACGCCTCGGAGGGGACCTCGGACTTGAGGAACGAGATCCGGGTGGTGTCCCCGGTGGTCGCGATCTTCTCGGCCGTCGCCCCGCCCGACGCGGCGGTGACCCGGTAGACGCCCTCGTCGCGATCGAGGGTGCCACCGGTCACCAGCAGCGAGCCGTCGGCGGACGGGTGTACGGCGAAGGCCCGGTCGAGGAGCTTGACCGGGGTGCCGCCGGCGAGAGGCGCCGCATTGATCGCCACCTGGGCCGCGTCGGACGCGTCGTAGGACAGGTACTCCGCGCCGTAGACCACCTGCCCGCCGGTCAGCCCGACGACCGGTTTCCACGCGAAGGGGATCTGGGTGCGCCGCAGCTCGGTGCCGGTGGCCCGGTCGACCACGACCAGGGTCGACGCGGTGCCGTGGCCCCTTTCGGGGGACTGGATCCAGGCCAGGTGGTCCGCCGTGACCGCGGCACCCACCGAGGCGAAGGGGTCCTGGCCCGTGGAGTGCAGACCGGTCGTGGTCGCGGCGGCCGTGTCGATCACCGCGAGCCGGTTGGAGTCGAAGAGGCGGAGGACGGCGGTCCCCGGTGCCGCCGCGTCGACCTGGTTCACCCGGTACGTGGTCGGCAGCCCGGTGACCGGGCGGTCGGTCAGGGTCCCCCCTGACTTACTGAGGAGCCTGATCGTCGCATCGGCGTGGACGACGACGGTGTCGCCCACCGCGCCGAGGTACTTGTATCCGGCCGGGAGGTCGATCACCGTCTTCGTCCCGGGCGCTCCGGCGCTCAGATCCGTCAGCGTCACCTTGCGGTCGGTCGCGTCGCCCGGCAGCACCACGACGTCGGAGACCGCGCCGGTGTGCTTCAGCTCCTGGTGCGTATAGGTGGCGACCGGGGTGACCGAGTTGTCGGCGGTACGGACCCAGCTCGCCGTGTACTTGTGGGTCGTGGTGTCGTAACCGGTCTGCACGAGATAGCCGGACTGTCCGGCACTGAGCACCTTTCCGTGCTTGGCGAGCTTCGGAAGATTCTCGTTCCGGGGCTGCTCCCGCTGTTGTGCGGCGGCCGCGGCGGCCGCGGCGGCCGCGACGGGTTCGGCGACGGCGGGTGCCGACAGGGCCAGCGGGCCCGCCGTCACGGCGAGCGCCACGGCGACCGCGACGGCCGTCCGGGTACGCGTCGCACGGTTCCGGCCCGGCCGAGGGGATCGGGATATTCGGGGCATGGTCCGTCTCCTAGAAAATGATCTTGTAGTCGGTGGAGTTGGTGGTGAGGACCGTGGTGGCCGTACGCGGCTTGAACGGCTGCGTCGTGCTCGCGTTACCGGCGTAGAAGTACGCCTTGCCGTTCGGGCCGTACGCGTACAGATCGGGCTTCCCGTCCCGGTTGCCGTCACCGATGCCGACGAGCTGGGTGTACTCGTTCCAGCCCCCGCCGATCCGGATCCGCGGCCAGAACGTGCCGTCGCCCCTGCCCTGGTACAGCCAGAGCACCCCGGCCTTGTCCCGGGCCACCAGATCCCCGTGGTCGGTGCCGCCCGCGACATTGCCGACGGATACGACCTGGTCGTAGATGTCCCAGCCCCAGCCGACCTTCTTCCGGGCCGCGAGGGCGTTGGGCAGGCTGCCCGTGCCGGCGTGGAGGTACAGATCGCCCTTGGTGTCCACGGCCACCACGTCCGGGATGTCGTCCGAGTCCTGCAGACCGCCACCGGTGATGTGCGTATACGTCTGCCAGCCCCAGCCGATCCTCGCGGGCTGGGCGACGACGTCGCCGTAGTGATCGACACGCTCCATCCACAGATCGCCCACCGTGTCCCGGCCGATGAACACGGGGCTGGTCTGCTGCCGGCCGATGGACTCGATCCGGTCGTACTTGCCGAAGCCGGATCCCGTCTGCACCCGGGGCGACCCTTCGAGCACCATGGCGTCGCCCACCTGACGGAAGTGGGTGTCCTGACGCCACAGCCGGCCCGCGCCGTCCGTGGCGAGCACGTCCGGGGAGCCGTTGTTCGTCCAGTCGTGCGGAGCGGCCGTCCGGTCGGCGTAGATCGTGCCGGTGGCCTTGGCGGGCGGGCCGATCCCGTCGTGCGGGGCGGCCGTCACGGTCCAGTTGTACGTGCCCTCCGGCGCGTACCGCTGGTTCTCGCCGTGTCCGATGGTGCCGTCCCAGTAGAGGACGGGCGCCGAGTCCGGGTTGAGGAAGTCCTCGGTGCCCATGACCTGGGTGTGCTTGATCCCGTTGTGCAGACCCTCGAGAGTGAGCGTGAAGTCCGCCCGGTGCCGGGAGAACTCCCAGCGAGCCTTCAGTTCACCTCGGTCGAGGTTCACCTGGGTGGGCATGTTCGTCGACCGGAACGACACCCGGGTGGTGTCGTCGCTCGACGCGACCTTGCCGACCGACGGCCCGGTCGCGGTGTCGGCGACCCGGTAGACGCCCTCCTCCTGCTCCAGCGTGCCGCCGGTCACCAGGACCGATCCGTCGGCGGACGGCACGATGCCGAAGGCCCGGTCGAGGACCTTCACCGGGGTGCCGCCGGCGACCGGTGCCGCGTTGATCGCCGCCTTGGCCGGGTTCGGCGCGTCATAGCCGTCGTAGTGCGTGCCGTAGACCACCCGGTCGCCGGAGAGTCCGATCATCGGCTGGGGCACATGCGGCAGTTCGGTACGCCGCAGCTCGGTGCCGGTCGCCCGGTCGACGACCACCAGCGTCGAAGGGTCGGTGTGCCCGGACGGGGTCTCCAGCCAGGCCAGATGCGTGGCGGAGACCGCCACCGACAGACGGGCGTAGTAGTCCGTCGCGGTGACACTGTGCAGGCTCGTCACGGCGGCGGTGGCGAGATCGACGACCGCGAGCTGCTTGCCCGAGAGCCGGACCACGGCCGCGCCCGGAGCGACCGCGTCGATCCGGACGATGTTCTGTCCGGCCGGGAGACCGGTCACCTCCCGCTCGGTCGGTACGCCTCCGGACTGGGAGATCAGCCTGACCTGGGTGCCGTTGGAGGCGATGACGGTGGAACCCGTGTGAGCCCGGTAGGTGTACCCGGCGGGGAAGTCGATCGTGGTCTTGGTGCCGGGGGCTCCGGCACTCAGATCGGTCAGGGTCACGCGCTCGCCGTCCACCTCGCCCGGCAGGACCACGACGTCCGAAGCCCAGCCGGTGTGCACCGACCCGGCGTCGGCGGAGGCGTACTGCTTGAGCGGGGTCACCGAACCGTCGCTCGTACGGACCCAGCTCACCGTGTACTTGCCGGTCGCCGAGTCGTAGCCGGAGCGGACGAGATACCCGGACTGCCCGGCGGTGAGCGCTCTGGAGTCCTTGGTGAACTGCGGCAGGCTCTGCTTCTGGCTCTGATTCCGGGGCTGCTGCGCCGAGGACGCCCCGGGCCCGGCGGTGGCTGCGGCTGTGGCTGCGGCTGTGGCTGCGGCTGCGGGGGTCGCGAGGGCCAGCGGACCCGCGGTGACGGCGATCGCCACGGCGACGGCGGTGGTCAGCCGCGTCCGTCTGCCGACGGCCGTCCGGGATATGCGGTGCGCAGGATGGGGGTGCGACAAGGTCTTTCCTCCCACAGTCGGGAAATCCTTACGATTTCCGTAACTTCTGTGACAAGTGGGGTGGGAGAACGGTTGTACGCGTATTCCCCGGTGATGGCCGCCGAGTTGGTGCCGGAAAGTCCGGGAGTCGGGGCCGTCGAGTGGGGGGTGGGGCTGCCCGCCGCCGCACGGCGGACAGCCCGTCACCACAGACCCTTAGAACACGATCTTGTAGTCGGCGGAGTTGGTGGACAGCACCGTGCCGGCCGTACGCGGCTTGAACGGCGTCGCCGCCTGCCCCGTACCGGCGTAGAAGAACGACTTCCCGTTCGGGCCGTACGCGTACAGATCGGCCTTGCCGTCACGGTTGCCGTCGCCGACGCCGACCAGCTGGGTGTACTCGTTCCAGCCCGCGCCGATCCGGACCCGGGCCTCGAACGTGCCGTCGCCCTTGCCCTGGTAGAGCCAGAGGACCCCGGCCGTGTCCCGGGCCACCAGATCCCCGGCGGCGCCGCCCGCGACATTGCCGACGGCCGTGATCTGGTTGTAGATGTCCCAGCCCCAGCCGTTCTTGAACCGGGGCGCGAACGGGCCGGCCTGACGGTCCGTCCCCTTGTAGAAGTACAGGTCGCCGTTGGGCTGGACGCCGACCATGTCGTTCTTGCCGTCGCCGTCGATGTCGCTGCCGCCCGCGACGTGGTCGTAGACCTGCCAGCCGCCGCCGATCCGGGTCTCCTGGCCGTCCGGCTTGCCGAGGCCGTCCTCGTGGTGCAGCCACAGACCGCCCTGGATGTCACGGGCGACGACCGCGGACCGGCCCTGCTGGGTGCCGATGGACTCGACCAGGGTGTACTTGTCCCAGCCGGAGCCCACCTGCTCCCGCTTGACCCCGTTGAACACCTCGCCGCCGTTGACCCGCTTGGTGTGGGTGTCCTCGCGCCACAACCGGCCGGCGGCGTCGGTGACCAGCAGGTCGGGGGAGCCGTTCTCGGTCCAGTCGTGCCCGGCCTTCGTCCGCTTCACCGTGAAGGTGCCGGTCTCGGTGGCCGCCGGGCCTATGCCGTCCCACGGGGTGGCCGTCAGGGACCAGGTGTACTGGCCGAGCGGGGCGTAGCGCTCATTGCCCGCGGTCCCGATGGTGCCGTCCCAGGTGAAGAAGGGGGCGGTGTACCAGTCGCCGCCGCCACCGCGGAAGTCGAGCGGAACGGTGTGCTTGATGCCGCGCGCGGGCTGCTCCAGGGTGAGGACGAAGTCCGCCTGGTGCCGGGAGAGTTCCCAGTCGGCCTTCAGCACACCGGTGTCGAGGTCCACCTCGGCGGGGACGTTCGACTTCAGGAACGAGATCCGGGTGGTGTCCCCGGTGGTCGCGATCTTCTCGGACCCGGGACCGGAACCGATCTTGTAGACGCCCTCGCCCCCGTCGACGGTGCCGCCGGTGACCAGGACCGAACCGTCGCCCGACTGGACCAGACCGAAGCCCCGGTCGAGGACCTTCACACCGTCGCCGCCGCTGACCGGGATGGAGTTGATCGCCACCTTCGCCGCGGTGGGGGTCTCGTGGACGTCGTACGCCGCGCCGTAGACCACCTTGCCGCCGGTGATGCCGACCAGGCTGCGCTCGGAGTACTCCACCGGGACGAGCCAGGACGTACCGGCGGCCCGGTCGAACACCCGCAGGCCCTTGATCCCGACGGGGTCGGTGCCCGCGTCTTCGATCACCGCCAGATGGGTGGCCGAGACCGCCGCGGCGCTCACCCCCCGGAGGTGCTGCCCGATCGCGTGGGTCCCGTCGGGCTTCGCGTTCGCGATGTCGACGACCAGGAGCTTCTTGCCTTCGAGACCGACGACGGCGAGGCCGGGCGCGGTCGTGGCGAGGTACTGCGGCTCGGAGCCCATGGGCGTCTCGGTGACCTTGCGGTCGGTGAGGGTGTCGCCGGACTTGGAGACGAGCCGTATCTCGTTGCCGTAGGTCACGACCAGGGTCGAGCCGACCGCGCCCAGATACGTGTACCCGGCCGGGAGGTCGATGACCGTCTTCGTCCCCGGCGCGCCGGCGCTCAGATCCGTCAGTGTCACTTGCTGCCCGACCGCGTCTCCGGGCAGGACGACGACGTCCGAGACGGCGCTCAGGCGCCGGCCGCCCGTGCCCTGGTACGAGGTCAGCGGGGTCACCGAACCATCGCTCGTCCGGACCCAGCTCAGGGTGTGCTTGCCGTCCGCCGCGACCGTCGACTCGGACAGGTAGCCGGTCTGTCCCGCGGCCACCACGCGGGAGCCCTTGCCGAGCTGCGGAAGGTTCTGATTCTGATTCTGGTTCTGCTGCGCGACGGACGCGGACACGGACGCGGACGCGGACACGGACGCGGCGGCCGGCGCGGGTGCCGCGACGGCGGGCGACGCCAGGGCCAGCGGGCCCGCGGTGACGGCGAGCGCCACGGCGACCGCGGTGCCGAGCCGCAACTGCGAACCAGGTACCCGGTTGTGTCGGGTGACAGTCATGTTCTCCCCTTGAGGTGCCGGGCAGGATGCCCCGGCGTGATCGTCTCGGCGGAGCCCTTCGGGCCCCGTCCGGCCCATGAGCCAGCAGCCGCGTCTCCGCTGGTCATAGCTGTATGTCGGTACTTTCCATGACAACAAGCAGATTGGCATGGTTCCGAGATCGATCCGCCTTTTTTCGACTCTCTCCGGTGGTGCCGCTGATGCCGGTGACGGCCTGCGGGGAGGGGTGTCCGCCCCGCCGCCGATCGCGGTGACCCGACGCGTATCACCAGGTGATGGGCGGGTTGCAACGACCGCCGCGCCCGGAGTCCGGCTCCGGTACTACGGCGCGGGGTTCGACTCCGGGACCCGGGGAATGGTTGTACGGGTCAGGGAGTCACCGGGTGATAGACCGCCGGGAGCGCCCCGGGCTCGACCGGACGGGCTCGACCGGACCGGCTCGACCGGACCTGCTCAGCCGGCCGACGGGACCGGGGACCACCGGCCGAAGCACTGCTCGGCGCCGTACGCCTCGAACCGCTCGACCTCCGTGAACCCCAGCTTCGCCGCGAGGCGCATGGAGCGGACATTGGCGGTCTGAGTGGCGAGCACCACCGGTTCGCCGGGCAGCGCGTCGGCGAACCAGTCGAGTACGGCCGCGCACGCCTCGGCCGCGTATCCGCGTCCCCACGCGTCCGGCAGGAACAGATAGCCGAGTTCGGCCGCGCCGTCGGCCTGCTGGAGATGGCCCGTCCCCTTGGTGAGCGTGATCTGGCCGATCATCGCCCCGTCGCACTCGACGACGAAGAGGCCGGAGCGCGGGGCGGGCACCGCGCGCTCGGCCTCGTCGCGCGGCCGGGCGCCACCGAGGTACGTATGCACCTCCGCCGACGCGAGCAGCTCCACGAACGCCGTACGGTCCCGGCCCTCGGGCTCGCGCAGCACCAGCCGCCCGGTCCTGATCGGAGCGGGCGGCCAGGCGACGGAGCCGAGGTCGGTCATGGCGCGCAACGTATCGCACCCCCGCCGGGCGCGGCCGGCCCGGACCGGCCGAGACAGGGCCTATCCCCCGCTCCGGTACCTGCCCGCCTCCCGGGTCAGCTCGGCCGCCCGCAACCCCGCCTGGAAGCGGGTCCGCGCCCCCAGCGTGTTCATGATCCGCCGCATCCGGCGCTCCACGGTCCGCTGCGCCACCCCCAGCCGCCGGGCGATCGCCCGGTCCGTGAGGCCGGACGCCGACAGGGCCAGCAACTGCTCGTCGTCGCCGCTGAGCCCGGTCCCGCGCCCCTCGGCCGGACCCGCCGGGCCGTCCGAGAACAGCGGTACGGCCCGCTGCCACAGCAGCTCGTACAGCGTCAGCAACCCGTCCAGCAGCGACGAAGGACGCAGGACCAGCGCCGTCTCCCCGTCCCGTACCAGCGCCGCGGTCCGGTCCACGACCAGCAGCGTCAGCGGCACCTCCGCGATCACCCGGCTCCGCTCGCCCAGCCGGGCCGCCGACTCCCGGGCCGCCGCCAGCCGTTCGGGCGCGTCGAGCCAGCCGTGGTCGTAAACCGCCCGACGCCGGACCCCGACCCCGCGAACCGGCTCCCGGGGCGGTACGGGCGATACCGGCTCCCGGCGCGATACGGGCGGTACGGGTGATACCGGCGGTACGGGCGGTTCGCCGAGGATCAGCACCTCCTCACGGGCCGCCTCCTGGAGGCGCCCGGCGAACCGCGCCACCGCCTCCGGGCCGCAGCCGAGGGGCTCCACGGCCCGCCGCCCGCCCGCCGCCCCGGCGCCGGGTCTGAAGCCGTCCGTCAGCGCCGCCGCGAACAGCCGGGCGCGCTCGATCTCGGCCCGCCTTCGCAGGACGAGCGCCTCCAGGGCCAGATCCGGCGGGGCCGGGCTGAACCGGGCCGGACGGCGCCCCGGCGCCCGGGCGACCAGCCCCCGCCGCTCCAGCGCGCCCGTCCTGCGGCGGACCCGGGCCGGGTCCCAGCCGGTGGCGGCGGCGAGTTCGGCGACGGTCGCCCCGGGGCGGGCCAGCAGCTCGCGGTAGACGGTCTCCTCGTCGGCGGAGACCCCGAGCGCGCCGAGCCCGGACGGCTCAGCCGCCGCCGACTCGTCCCCGCCCGCCTCCGACATCCCGCAGCGCCCCCGCCCCGTAGACCCGTCCCGGAAAGGTCCCGTAGACCTGTCCCGGAAAGGTACAGACCACTTGGCGCGGCCACTAGCCACCGGCGGCGGAATGCCGACAGTGACGGAAACCCGACCCCTCCGACCGGCTTCCGCAGTGGTCCAGACCAAGTAGCTTGGCAAGTTGATCGTCCTGAGCACGGCCACGTACCCCTTACCCCAGGGAGCGCCATGTTCAAGAAAAGAACCCCCCACGAATCCCCCCACCCGTCCCCCCACAAACCCTTCCGCCGGGGCCTCGGTCGACGCCCCTACCGGATCCGCAACAGGATCGCGGCGCTGGTCGCCGCCCTCGTCCTGCCGCTCGCCGGGCTGACCGGGCTCTCCGCCTCCCCCGCCCAGGCCGCCGGCACCCTGACCGCCACCTTCACCACCGAGAACAACGGCTCCTGGTGGCGCGGCATCTACACCATCCGCAACAGCGGCACCGCGCCCGTCAACGGCTGGACACTGGACTTCACCCTGCCGCCCGGGGCCACCGTCACCGGCCACTACCACGGCGACGCCACCGTCACCGGCAACCGGGTCTCGGTGAAGAACGCCCACTACAACGGCACCATTCCGGCGGGCGGCACCAGCAACCCCTGGAGCTACTGGTTCATCGGCAACGGGCCCGTGGGCACGCCCACCGCGTGCACCGTCAACGGCGACAAGTGCGACGGCACCCCCGACGTACCGCCGACCGCGCCCGGCGCGCCGAGCGTCATCTCGGTCACCGCCAGAACCGCCGCCCTGACCTGGCCCGCGTCGTCACCCGGCGACTACCAGGTGGCCTCGTACGACGTCTTCAGCAACGGCGTCCTCGTGGCCAACTCCACCACCACCGACGCCACCATCACCGGGCTGACCCCGGCGACCGCGTACACCTTCACCGTCCGGGCCAAGGACACCCGCGGCAACCTCGGCCCGTTCAGCCCGCCGGCCATCGCCAGGACCGTCGACCCGGCGACCGACCCCGTACCCCCGACCCCACCCGGGAACCTGCGCTCCACCGCGAAGACCGCCACCACCGTGGCCCTCGCCTGGAACGCCTCCACCGACAACGTCGCCGTCGCCGCGTACGACGTCTACCGGGGCGCCACCCTGGTCAAGACGGTCACCACCACCACGACCACCGTCACCGGACTGTCGCCCGCGACCGCGTACACCTTCACCGTCAAGGCGCGCGACACCGCCGACAACTCCTCAGCCGCCTCCAACGCCCTGCCCGTCACCACCGACGACGTCGCCGGGCCCGGGAACTACCTCAAGGTCGGCTACTTCATCCAATGGGGCCTCTACGGGCGCCAGTACTTCGTCAAGAACCTCGACACCTCCGGATCCGCCGCCAAACTCGACGTCGTCAATTACGCGTTCGAGAACATCGACCCCGTCAATCTGACCTGCCAGGCGGGCGTCACCAAGGGCGTATCCGGCAATCCGCAGGACCCGGACGAGGGCACCGGCGCCGGTGACGCCGACGCCGACTACGCCCGGCCCTTCTCCGCCGCCCAGTCCGTGGACGGCGTCGCCGACGACGGCTGGGGCAAACTGCGCGGCAACTTCAACCAGATCAAGAAGTTGAAGGCCAAGCACCCGCACCTCAAGTTCGTGGTCTCCCTCGGCGGCTGGACCTTCTCCAAGTTCTTCTCGGACGCCGCCGCGACCCCGGCGTCGCGCGAGAAGTTCGTCCGCTCCTGCGTGGACGTCTGGATCAAGGGCAATCTGCCGGTCTACAACGGCGCCGGCGGCCCCGGCACCGGCGCAGGCGTCTTCGACGGCATCGACATCGACTGGGAGTGGCCGGGCTCCGAAGGACACCCGGGCAATATCTTCCGGCCGCAGGACAAGGACAATCTGACCGCCCTGCTCGCCGAGTTCCGCCGCCAGCTCGACGCCCTCGGCGGCGAGCACCGGCTGCTGACCGCCTTCACCCCGGCCGACCCGGCGAAGATCGCGGCGGGCTGGGACCTGACGAAGATCTTCGACTATCTCGACTTCGCCAACGTCCAGGGGTACGACTTCCACGGCTCCGGCAGCGACAACTCGTGGGAACCCAACCGGACCGGGCACCAGGCGAATCTGCACCGCGACGCCCAGGACCCGTACCCGTTCGACTTCAGTATCGAGAAGGCCGTCCAGACCTATCTCGACGCCGGGGTCAATCCCCGCAAACTGACCGTCGGATTCCCGTTCTACGGGCGCGGCTGGAAGGACGTGGCCGCGGGCCCGGCGGGCACCAACGGCGAATGGCAGACCGCCAACGGCGCGGCACCCGGACAGTTCCCGGAGGAGGCCGGAATCCGGGGCTACCAGAACATGCTCAGCGCCTATCCGAATATGACCATCCACCACGACCAGCAGTCGATCTCGACCTACGGCTACACCGGACCCGGTGGCACCTGGTGGAGCTTCGACGACTCCTGGTCGATCGGGAAGAAATCCGAGTGGATCAGAAACAAGGGCCTGCTCGGCGGGATGATCTGGGAGATGTCCGGCGACACCCCGACCGGCACTCTGATGAACGCCCTGCACGCCGGACTGCCGTGACGGGCCGTGTCCTGACCGGTCGCGCCCTGACCGGTCGTGCCCTGACCCGTCGAATCCGGGCCGGTCGAATCCCGGCCGGTCGTACGCGACCGGTCCTGCTCCTACCGTGATCCGCTCCCGGCAGCGGTGACCGGTGGAACCGCGGCGGCCGGACACCCACGCCCCGCCGCCCCGGCCCCGGGGTGCCACCCCCGCACCGGCGCAACATTCCCCCCCGGCCGGGGGGTTGGGCCGCGGGGGCGGGGCCC
>NZ_JBHYZV010000026.1:33447-91912 GCF_042753905.1 Streptomyces sp. NPDC059248
GTCTAACCGGGCCCGGTCTAAGCCCGGCGGTTCTTTCGGCTGGGTCCCTCCTCCACCGGTTAACCGCGCCGGGCCGGGTTGACGGGTGCCCCCGGGGCGGCCGCACCCCCCCCCCCGGCCCCCGCGGCCAGGTGGTCCAACCCCCTCACGGGCTCAAGATTCCACCCGGACGAGTGGGTTGGCCGCCTGGTCAGGGGCCACGGACCCGGCGCGCCGCTATCAACGTCGCATGACCGACCATCCCGTACGCGGCGCCGCGGCCCGCGCCGTCACCCTGGCCGCCACTCTCGTCCTCGCCGTCGCCCCGCTGCTCACCACCGCCCCCGCGGCCGGAGCGGCACCCGCGTCGTCCACCCAGGTCTACCAACTGGAGGACGCGATCTCCTTCCTCGTCGAGGCCGACGAGGACCGCGGCGGCTACACCACGGCCTCCTTCCCCCACTGGAACCAGGGCCTCGACCCCGCCGACGGCTGCACCACCCGCGAGGAGGTGCTGATCGCGGAGGCCCTGGACCAGCCGGCCGTCTCCGGCGGCTGCGCGCTGAGCGGCGGCCGATGGGTCTCGCCGTACGACAACCAGTCCGCGACCGACATCCGGTCCCTGGTCGTCGCCCACGCCGTACCGCTCGCCGAGGCATGGGGATCCGGGGCCAAGGACTGGACCACCGCGCGCCGGGAGGCGTACGCCAACGACCAGGCCGCGTACCCGAGCCTGAACACCGTGACCGCGCGGACCGTCCGCGAGCGCGCCGACGCGGACATCGCGGGCTGGCTGCCGCCCTACGACGGCGCCGTCTGCCGCTACATCGGCGACTGGGTGGCCACCAAGCTCCGGTGGGGCCTGAACGTCGACAAGAACGAGAACGAGATCCTGAAGCTCTTCGCGGACAACTCCTGCGAGACGACCGTCATCTTCTACCGCCCCGCGCCCACATCCCTTTGATCCAGATGAGCCCGCTTTTTCCTACCGCCGAACGAGTGAATTGTATGTTCGCCGGGTTGTACGCCGTGACCTGTCGGCCGGTTCTGCGGATAACCCCGTGAACAGACCACGGTGCACGAACCGACATGGCTCCCGGAGGCGGAGAATGACCAGGGCGACGACGACCCGGCCGACCGAGAACGACCCCACCACCCACCCCATCGCGGAGAGCGCGGCGGCGCCCGCGCGGCGGTCCGACGCCCGGGGCCCGCGTTCCCGGCGGACCCGGCTCCTGCTGACGGCCCTCGGCGCGACGGCGCTGGCGGCCGCGATCCCGGCCCAACCCGCCGCCGCCGACTCCAGCCGCGAGGGCGACCAGTTCACCCTGATCTCCGTCGACCACATCGAGCTGGACGACCCGGCGGAGGACGTCCTGGAGCACGCGGTGATCCTGGAGAACGCCCAGATCCTGCCGGTCCACCACCACCGCTGACCGGGGCGGCGAGGGTCTGCCCCACAGATCGGGCCCGAGCCGCCCCCGCCGACCCACCGGGGTCCCGTCGTACACGGCGACGGGGCCCCGGTGCCGTTTGTCCGGGCTGTATGTCCGGGCCGAATGTCCGGGCCGGACGTCCGGGGGCCGTACCCGCCCCAAGGGTTATCCACAGGCCGCGGCGTGCCGCTGGCGGCCCGTGCCCGCCCGGGTGACCATCGAGAGCATGAGCACCGATCCCACGGAGAAGACCGGGGCCGCTCCGGCCCTCCACCTCGCCCAGCAGCCGGAGGCCGACGCCCTGCTCAGCCGCAGTCCGCTGGCCGCCCTCGTCGGCATGCTGCTCGACCAGCAGGTGCCCATGGAGTGGGCCTTCTCCGGTCCGTACACCATCGCCTCCCGGATGGGCCGGGACGATCTCGACGCCGCCGAGATCGCCGCGTACGACCCCGACGCCTTCGCCGAGCTGCTGAAGGAGAAGCCGGCCGTCCATCGCTATCCGGGCAATATGGCCAAGCGGGTGCAGACGCTCTGCCACTACCTGGTCGAGGAGTACGGCGGCGATGTCACCGCCCTCTGGCGCGGCGTCGACGACGGCGCGGAGCTGCTGGCCCGGCTGAAGGCGCTGCCGGGCTTCGGGGAGCAGAAGGCCAAGATCTTCCTCGCCCTGCTCGGCAAACAGCTGGGGGTACGTCCCCGGGGCTGGCGCGCGGCGGCGGGGGCGTACGGCGAGGCGGGCTCGTACCGTTCGGCCGCCGATATCACCGGGCCCGAGTCGCTGGCCAAGGTCCGGGCGCACAAGCAGGAGGCGAAGCGCGCGGCGAAGGCCGCGAAGGGCGGCTGACGACCGGATGAACCGGGTCCGGATAGGGCCGACCGGGCGAACCGGGCCACCCCGACACAAGGAACAAGCCATTCCGGGGAAGGAGAAGTATGTCAATGCCCTGACACGGGAAGTGAGTTGAGGCACAGACGTTCCCAGGGACGCACCACCCCGGCTAGCTTCCCGTTCGACATGTCCATTACGGGAAGGAACTCTGTGAAGGCAACCCGTCGCAGAGCCGTGGCCACCCTGGCCGCCGCCGCACTCGCGACCCCGCTGCTGCTGGCCTCCGCTTCACCCGCCGCAACGGCCGACCACCACACGCCGAAGGACCGCGGGAGCAGCGCCGCGAAGCTGGCGGCCAAGCTGGTGAAGAAGTCGTCCGCCGACGACGCCTTCGACCACCTGGAGAAGTTCCAGCGGATATCCGACACCACCGGCAACCGCGCCGCCGGTACGCTCGGTTACGACGCCTCGGCCGCCTATGTGTTCCAGCAGCTGAAGAAGGCCGGCTACAACGTCTCGTACCAGCCGTTCCAGTTCCCCTATATCGAGACGCAGGCCGAGAAGCTCGATGTCGTCTCCCCGGCGGCCCGTCCGGTCGGGGTCGTGGCGATGGACTACACCAAGTCCACCCCCGTCGGCGGTATCACGGCCGATCTGGCGGCCGTCCCGGTCGACGCCACCACCGGCTGCGAGCCCACGGACTACGCCTCCGGGACCTACACCGGCAAGATCGCGCTGATCAAGCGCGGCGGCTGCACCTTCGCGCAGAAGCAGGCCACGGCCGCCGACGCGGGCGCCGTCGCCGCCCTGATCTACAACAACCTCGACGGCTCCATGGGCGGCACCCTGGGCGACCCGGCCGGGGTGAAGATCCCCACCGGCGGAGTCGTCCTGACCGAGGGCGAGCGGCTGGCCGGCGAGCTGGCGAACGGTCCCGTACGCGTCAAGCTGGATCTGCGGCAGCTCCAGGAGACCCGGACCACCCGCAATGTGATCGCCGAGACCAAGCACGGCAACGCCGCCAACACGGTCATGCTCGGCGCGCACCTCGACAGCGTCTCCGAGGGCGCGGGCATCAACGACAACGGCTCCGGCTCGGCCGGTCTGCTGGAGGTCGCCGAGGAGCTGGCGAAGGCCGAGAAGCGGCCCACCAACAAGATCCGCTTCGCCTGGTGGGGCGCCGAGGAGAACGGCCTGCTCGGCTCCGAGGCGTATGTCGCGAGCCTGAGCTCCCTCGGCAAGAAGGAGATCAAGGCGTACCTCAACTTCGACATGATCGCCTCGCCGAACTACGGCATCTTCCTCTACGACGGCGACGACTCGGACGGCGTGGGCGCGGGCCCCGGCCCCGAGGGCTCCGCGCAGATCGAGCGCGATATGCAGAAGTTCCTCGACGGACGGAACACCCCGCACGAGGGCACCGACTTCAGCGGTCGTTCCGACTACGGCCCGTTCATCGAGGTCGGCATCCCGGCGGGCGGCACGTTCACCGGCGCCGAGGTCAAGAAGACGGAGGCCCAGGCGGCGAAGTTCGGCGGGACCGCCGGTATCGCCTACGACCCGAACTACCACGGTGCGGGCGACAATCTGAGCAATGTCAGCATGAAGGCGTTCGGGATCAATATCGGCATCATCGCCAACGCGGCCGGTACCTACGCCCATGACATCAGCTCGCTCACCAAGCCGGTGCCCCCGGCCGGCCCGACCGGCGGCCCGTCAGGCAGCGGCGGACTGCGCGACGGACACACGGTCGTGACCGAGTAACACCCCACGCACCACCCGGCGGAGGCGCGCTCGGCGCCTCCGCCGGAACGTACCGACCCGGATTCCCGGGTTCAGCGCCTCCGCCGGGACGTACCGAAGAGGGAGCGGGTGATCTCCCGCCCCAGCTGGGTACCGACCGAGCGGGCCAGCGACTTGAAGGCACCGCTCCCCACC
Source organism: Streptomyces sp. NPDC059248 (assembly GCF_042753905.1). Lineage (NCBI taxonomy): Bacteria > Bacillati > Actinomycetota > Actinomycetes > Kitasatosporales > Streptomycetaceae > Streptomyces > Streptomyces sp. NPDC059248. The sequence continues at coordinate 37,630 of NZ_JBHYZV010000026.1, forward strand.
ACCTGCGCCACCAGCGACTCCCGTTCCGGCTCCGTCGGTTCGGGGTGCGGCTCCCGGGCCCGCTCGGGCTCGGCGGACTGGACGGGCTCGGCGGACTCGGCGGACTTCGCGGGCGCCGACGGCGTCGCGGTCAGCTTCTCGTACGCCGACTCCCGGTCCACCGCCCGCGCGTACGTCTCGTACGACGGCGACGACCGCACCGAAGCCTCCAGGGCCGCCGGATCGATCCGCCCCATCAGCGACTCCGGCGCCCGCAGCCGGACCGCGGCGACAGGCGTCGGCGCGCCCGACTCGCTCAGCACGGTCACCACGGCCTCGCCCGTCCCCAGACCGGTCAGCACCTCTTCGAGGTCGTACGGCGAGGTGGGAAACGTCCGGACCGTCGCCGTCAGCGCCTTGGCATCGTCCGGGGTGAACGCCCGCAGCGCGTGCTGCACCCGGTTCCCGAGCTGTCCCAGCACATCGGCCGGGACGTCCTTCGGCGTCTGGGTGACGAAGAAGACCCCGACGCCCTTGGACCGGATCAGCCGCACCGTCTGCGTGATCGACTCCAGGAACGCCTTCGACGCGCCCGTGAAGAGCAGATGCGCCTCGTCGAAGAAGAACACCAGCTTCGGCCGGTCCGTGTCGCCGACCTCCGGCAGATCGTGGAAGAGATCCGCCAGCAGCCACATCAGGAACGTCGAGAACAGCCGCGGCCGGTCCTGCACCGCCGCCAGCTCCAGTACGGAGACGATCCCCCGCCCGTCCGGCGCGGTCCGCAGCAGCTCCGCCGTGTCGAACTCGGGCTCGCCGAAGAAACCGGCCGCGCCCTGCTGTTCGAAGGCGGTCAGCGCGCGCAGGATCACCCCGGCCGTGGCCGGCGAGAGCCCGCCGACGGTCCGCAGTTCGGCCCTCCCCTCGTCCGACACCAGGAAGGCGACGACCGCCCGCAGATCCTTGAGGTCGTACAGCTCCAGACCCTTGGCGTCCGCGTAATGGAAGATCAGCCCGAGGGACTGCTCCTGCGTCTGGTTGAGGTCGAGCACCTTGGCGAGCAGCACCGGGCCGAAGTCGGTGACGGTGGCACGGACCGGGATCCCCGGGCCGATACCGCCGAGCGCGTAGAACTCCGCGGGACGGCCGTCGGCCCGCCACTCCTGCCCCACACCGGCCGCCCGCTCACGGACCTTGTCGCCCGGTTCGCCCGGCGCGGAGATCCCCGACAGATCGCCCTTGACGTCCGCGAGGAAGACGGGGACGCCGTGCGCCGACAGCTGCTCGGCGATCAGCTGGAGCGTCTTGGTCTTGCCGGTACCGGTGGCACCCGCGACCAGACCGTGCCGGTTGAGCATCGCCAGCGGTACGCGGACGGGCGCGTCGGGCCGGGGAACGCCGTCCCACAGCACCGCGCCCAGCTCCAGCGCAGGGCCCTCGAAGGCATACCCCTCGGCGATCCGCCGGACGGGCTCGGCGCTGTCGTCGGCCATGTCGTACCCCGATTTCCCCGGGCGGATTCCTTGTTTGTCAGCCTTCGCCCAGGATCGCACCGGCCCGCCATGGCTGCGCCCGGAGGGGCTTGACCGGTAGGCTTTCCGTGTGATCTTCAAGCGCATCGGAAACGGACGGCCTTACCCCGACCATGGCCGGGAATCCACCCGGCAGTGGGCGGATGTCGCACCGCGCCCGGTCCGCCTCGATCAGCTCGTGACCACCAAGGGCCAGCTGGACCTCGAAACGCTGCTCGCGGAGGACTCGACCTTCTACGGCGACCTCTTCGCGCACGTCGTGAAGTGGCAGGGCGATCTGTATCTGGAGGACGGGCTGCACCGCGCGGTGCGCGCGGCGCTCCAGCAGCGCCAGGTGCTGCACGCCCGCGTCCTCGAACTGGGCTGAGCGACCCGGGGTCGGACCGACGGTCGGACCGGGGATCGGGTCGGGGATCGGACCGCCTGATCGGCGGCGCCCGCTGGGCCTTTCGGGCCCTTTCCGGGGCCGTACGGGCGCAACCCGTAGATCATCTTGTAGGCATGGCGTCCCGGTCGCACTACGCTGCGCCCATGAGCATGCTGACTCCTCCCGGGATGGGGGGAAAGTACCGCATCACGGGCGAGGTGTATCCCCGGATGCGCCGACCCCGCAACCGCCGCAGGATCGTCGTCGCCGCGGTCGGCGCGGTGGTGGCCCTCGGACTGGCCGGCTGGGGAACGGTCCAGCTCATCGACGCCTTTACCGGCGGCTCCGACCAGGAGACCACCGCATCGCGCAAGCCGGGCTGCGCCCCGTCGAAGGGCACGGCCGGGGCGGTGCCCAAACCCCGGGTCACCCTCAAACCCGCGCAGATCACGGTGAACGTCTACAACGCGACCCCGCGCGGCGGTCTGGCGAAGGCCGCGGCCGAGGAGCTGAAGGCCCGCGGCTTCACCATCGGCAAGGTGGGCAACGCCACGGCCGACTACGACAAGAAGGTCCCGGGCGCCGGCATCCTGCTGGGCGCGCCCGGCGCGGTGAAGGGCCCGTTCCCGGTCCTGGGCACCCAGCTGCCCGGGGCGCCCACGAAGACCGACACCCGGACCACGGCCGACATCGACCTGATCATCGGTACGGCTTACAAGGCGCTGGCCCCGCGCCCGGCGGCGGACAAGGCCCTGACAACCCTGGCGAACCCGGCCCGCACCCCGGCCTGCTGACGGCACGCCGGGGCCCCGGCCGCCTGGTGACACGTACCACCGAAATCAAAAGGGCGATCGGGTCCGTCTCGTCGCGCCGTCGCTCCGCCGTGGGTTACTCCGCGGCCCGGCTACTCCGCGGCGCCGTACATCCGGTCGCCCGCGTCGCCGAGGCCCGGCACGATGTAGCCCTGCTCGTTGAGGTGCTCGTCGACCGACGCGGTGACGACGGTCACCGGCGTCCCCGCCAGCTCACGCTCCATCACCTCGACGCCCTCGGGCGCCGCCAGCAGCACGACGGCCGTGACGTCGTCGGCGCCCCGGTCGATCAGCTCGCGGATCGCGGCGACCAGGGTGCCGCCGGTCGCCAGCATCGGGTCGAGCACGTACACCTGGCGCCCGGACAGGTCCTCCGGCATCCGGGTCGCGTAGGTCGACGCCTCCAGCGTCTCCTCGTTGCGGATCATCCCGAGGAAGCCGACCTCGGCGGTGGGCAGCAGCCGCACCATGCCGTCGAGCATGCCGAGACCGGCCCGCAGGATCGGCACCACCAGGGGCCGCGGGTACGAGAGCTTCACACCGGTCGTCGACGTCACCGGCGTGTCGATGTCGACCTGCTCGGTCCGCACGTCCCGCGTCGCCTCGTAGGCGAGCAGGGTGACCAGCTCGTCGGCGAGCCGCCGGAAGGTGGGGGAGTCGGTGCGCCTGTCGCGCAGCGTCGTGAGCTTGTGCGCCACCAGCGGGTGGTCGACAACGTGGATCCGCATGTCCTCCACAGTAGCCCGGCCCCGCGACCCGGCTCGCATCAACCGAGGTGGGCGGGGGAAGGTGGAGGCATACGAGTGGCAGACGCAAAGCCGTTGGGTGGTGAGGCCCCGTGCCGGAACCCGGTCGCGAACGACGCGCGACACCGTGTGAGAAGCGCTACACAGAAGAAGGGGGCGACCCCGCGAAGGCCTGCGGGCCTCCCCCCGACGCCGACGGCGCCGGCGGTGCCGGGGTCGCCGACGGCGCCGGTGACGACCTCGGCGATCCCGAATCGGAGGAGACCCGCCGCAGGCGGCGCGCCGCGTTCCTGCGGGAGCTGAACGAGGCGAAGGCCCTGCGCGAGCGGGTCCAGCCGCGCCGCGCCCGCGCCGCGCGGATGCGCCAGCAGATGCGGATGCGGACCTTCCGCTGGTGATCCGGAAGCCGCCGGTACGGCCGGGAGAGGCTCCCCACCGGGTAACTCCGATGGCGCGCGGAAAAAGAACTGGTGGCCGACGCAACGACGGAAGACCTCTCGCAAAGCCCGGGTTTCTGCCACGATTCCGATTGGGGCGGGGCAGCCACGCCGCGCCGCCGGTCGTCACACCTCTGATCAGTGGGAGAGTCACGGTGTACTTCGCCGCACTGCTCGCGCGCACTCAAGACGGGTGGGAAGCGAGCGACACGGAGCTCGACGATGTGGAGTCCCTGGCCGATCTGGCCGATCTGGCCCGGGAAGCCGCGTCCGACGACGAGACGGTGATCGTCTTCATCGAGCAGGAGGACGTCTGGTTCGGCCTCGTGCGGGTGGAGGGCGAGGAGGACCCCCGGGTCTTCGTCTCGAACGCGGCCCTGGCCGCCCGCTCCTCGTACGGGGAGATCCTGACCAAGGAAGTGCTCGGCGGGGTCGAGGACGACCCGGCCGACGACCTCGACGCGCTCGACCTCGACGGCACCGAGGACGGCGAGCCGGAGCCCGACGCCGCCGAGGGCGATCCGGACGGCCCCGCCGGCCCCGAAGGCACGGTCCCCCCGGGCCCCGTCGGCGACGCCCGTATCCTCGCGGACCTCGGCGTCACGGAGCCCGATCTGCTCGCCCTGAGCGACGACGCCCTCGGCGAGATCGCGGAGGCCCTCGGCGCCGGAGAGGTGCTGGAGGCCGTCCGCTAGGGTCTTTCCTTTCACATCAGGCGGGAAAGAGAGGCCTTGGTGGCGGACGCACTGGATCCGGTACGGGCCCCCTGGGAAGCGCCGATGCGTCTCGCCGTCGCCGAGGCGGGACGCGCGGCGCTCGCGGGCGACGTCCCGGTCGGCGCGCTCGTCCTCGACGCCGACGGCCGGGTCCTGGCCTCGGCCCACAACGAGCGCGAACTGACCGGCGACCCCACGGCACACGCCGAGGTCCTGGCGATCCGCCGCGCCGCCGAACACCGCCCGGGCTGGCGGCTGACCGGCTGCACGCTGGTGGTCACCCTGGAACCGTGCACGATGTGCGCGGGCGCGATCACCCAGTCCCGGGTGGACCGGGTGGTCTACGGCGCCCGGGACGAGAAGGCGGGCGCGGTCGGATCCCTGTGGGACGTCGTACGCGACCGCCGCCTCAACCACCGCCCCGAGGTGATCGCGGGCGTCCTGGAAGAGGCCTGTGCGGCCCCCCTGACCGCGTTCTTCCGCACCCGCTGACCTTCCCTCCGCTCCACCCCTCATAAGGATTTCGGCCCCGGGCACACCTTGGGCTAAGCTCTCTCTCGGTAGCGTGTCCGAGCGGCCGAAGGAGCTCGCCTCGAAAGCGAGTGTGGCGCAAGTCACCGAGGGTTCAAATCCCTCCGCTACCGCTCTTGAAAACCGCCCCTGACCTGCGAAAACAGGTCAGGGGCGGTTTTGCGTTGGCCTCCGCGGCAACACCAGCGGGTCAGTGACGGAGACCGCCGCGCTCCACTGGTCCATGACGTTCCGGTGCGGCCGGCGCGCGGCCTCGCGGGTGTCGGCGAAAGACGCCGAAAGGTGCGGAGGGGCAGCAGGACATGGACCCGGACAGGGACAGAGACCGGGGCAGGAACGAGCCCCGCCGCGAGCCCCGCCGCCACTGGGCCGACCCCCGCTACCGCGATGTCGTGGACCATCTCATGGACGAGGTCCGGGCGACGAACCACGGCCGGGGCGGTCTTGCCTGCGGGCTCTGCGGCGGCCTGCGGGTGGTTCTGATGGTCCACCCGCAGGCCGGGGAGCCGTTCCAGCCGTTCAGCGTCCCCTGCTCGTCCTGCAATCCCGGCGGGGCGTAGCCGGAGGATCGCCTCCACATCACGCCGGCGCCGACCGCCGCGGCGGCCTGCACCACGTTCCCCTTGTCATGTCGTTCCGCACTGTTGTGACCCCGTTCTTACGGAACGGCCATGAGCACGAACGAGGGGAGCAGCGTGGCCAACGCGTTCAGCGGCCAGTACACCACCGCTGTCCACGACCAGGTCCGCATGCGCCCCATTTTTCACGCTCATGCCCGGCGTCACTGGCTGCGGGACATTGCTTCAGGGGGACCGGGCCGCTCCCGGACGGCATCGGACTTCTCGACTCACCTTGGGGCAGTGTCGACCAATCCCAGTACGACCGATTCCGTCGAAGTAGACTTCGACGGAATCGGTCGGAGTCTAGGAGACCTGATGAAGGACAACCTGCCGGCCAAGCCGGATGACGTGGTGGACCGGGACCGGGAGTGGACTCTGCTCACGGAGTTCCTGGCCGATCCGGATCCTGCGATGCGGCTCGGCATCGTGTCCGGGCGGCGGCGGCACGGGAAGTCGTATCTGCTGCAGGCCCTGTCCGAACGAGTCGGCGGTTTGCATGTGACGGCGGTCCGGGAAGAGGGGCGGCTGCCCGCCATCCGCCGGTTCAGTGACGCGATCGCCGCCCACGCCGGCCTGCGGCCGGGCAGCCTGAATCTGACTGACTGGTACGACGTGCTGTCCAATGCCTTGGACGTCACGGCCCGTTCGCCGCATCCGCTGCTGGTGATCGACGAACTTCCTTACCTGCTCCAGCACTCGCCTGAGATCCCGGGGCTGCTTCAGCAGCTCTACGACGAACGCCAGCGCGGCAACCGGCCCGGGGCCGGACCGGGCCCGCGCCTGATCCTGTGCGGCTCCGCGATGAGCGTCATGCACGAACTGCTCTCGGGGACGAAGCCACTGCGCGGCCGGGCCGTCGTCGACCTGCGCCTCGGCCCCTTCGGCTACCGGGACAGCCGCGCCTTCTGGCAGATCGAGGACCCGCTGACCGCACTCAAGGTGCACGCGGTCCTCGGCGGGGCGCCCGGCTACCGGCCGGTGGCCGGCCGTCCGCACCCCGATGACGGGTTCGACACGTGGCTTGCCCGGACGCTTCTCGACCCGGGCCGGGCGGTGTACTCGCGCACCGAGACCGAGTACCTGCTGCGCGAGGATCCAAGGATCACGCAGCACACGCTGTACTACGATGTCCTCACCGCGATCGCGAACGGCGCCACCACCCCCAGCAAGATCGGTGCGGCCCTGGAACGCCCGCGCAATGTCGTCGCACACCCGCTCGGAGTGCTGGAGTCGACCGGGTACATCAAGCGGGAACAGGACATCCTCCGCGCCCGGCATCCGGTCATCACCCTCGCCGACCCGGTCATCCGCTTCAACCAGCTGATCACCCTGCCGCAGGTGGCCGCTGTGGAGCAGGGCTTCGCCGAGCCGGTGTGGCAGCAGGCCACTCCGACCTTCAACTCCAAGATCCTCGGCCCGCACTTCGAGGACTTGGCCCGCGACTTCACGCGCCGTTACTCCCACACCCTGTTGCCCGGTGGACTGACCGGTCCGGTGGGCACGACGGAGGTCGCCGACCAGGCCACCCGGACGAAACACGAGGTCGACGTCATCGCCCTGGCCGCCGGGGAGCGTCCGCAGGCGCCCCGGGCGAGGGTCGCACTCCTCGGCGAGGCCAAGGCGACCGCCGCCCGCCGGGGAACCGGCGACCTACAGCGCCTGGAACGCATCCGCACTCTCCTCGCCGAGCAGGGATACGACGTCGACGGCACCACTCTGGCCCTGTACTCCCTGCACGGTTTCTATCCCGACCTGGCCGAGCTCGCCACCAGGCGCGACGATGTCCTCCTGGTCGATCTGCCTACCCTCTACGGAGGGTGATGCCTGTCGGCGCGGACCGTCGTCGGCCGCCCGCGAGCTGTACACGACGGCTTCCGGAATCCCTGGACAGGGCGCCGTCCAGCAGCGGCCGTGCCATGCATGGGGAGCCTGCCGAACGCCCCTCGGTACCAGCCGGCGCAAGAGGACGCAACAGAGCTCAGCGGGACGGAGACGCCCCAATTTTTCCGGCTCTCAGGAAAAACCGCAGGTGAGACCGGTCATGTGCTCCAGCCGGCCCCGCGGGGCTCACGTCCTCTACTTCGACCGCGGCAGGGGTTGGCTGCGGTTCACCTTCGTGGGCCGTGTGGAGGATCCGCAGATCGTCGTGGAGGAGATCTTCTGGCAGTGACGCGCCGGAGGGGCCGTCCGGCGCGGCGCCGGGACGAAGTCGGGAAGAGGTCGGGGGAAGCGGCATCGGGGGAGAGCCGCTCCCCCCGGCGGGGACCGGTACGTGCTGGTCGGGGCGCGGGCCGCGATCGGGGGAAGCGTCGGACCGCGCGGCCCGGGGCGCGGGCCGGTCGCCGGCCCGGGGATTCCTGCCAGATCCGTCCGGGCCTGTGCCCATCCTGCTGCCCCCGCGGCCCGGATCCGTTCGGCAAAGGGCCCGCGTTCACAGGCCCTTGGTCCATAAAGGCTCGGTTAGACTTCCGCGACCGCGCACGGGAACGGGACGGGGAGGCGTAGCAGATGGCCCAAGTGCAGAAGATCGCGTTCTATCTCGTCATCGTATTCGTGCTGTACACGATCATCACGGACCCGGAGAAGGCCGCGGACCTGGTCCAGATAGGCTTCGAGGCCATATCGGACGCGGCACAGTCCGTCGGTGACTTCATGTCCGGACTCGTCGACTAGACCGGCCCAGGCTCAGGCCCCGGCCCGGTCCAGGCCCGGTCCCGGAAGGCGTCACGGCCGTCCGTCGCCGCCGTCCGTGCCGTTCCTGCCGACCGACCCGATCGAGGAGTCCCGTGATCCGCCACCTGGTGCTGTTCAAGCTGAATGACGGCGTCGTACGGGACGAGCCGCGGGTCGCCGCGGGCGCGGCGGCGTTCGAGGCGCTCGACGGGCAGGTGCCGGAGATCGCGCAGTGGGAGTGCGCGTGGAACTTCTCCGACCGCCCCATCGCCTACGACTACGCGATCAACTGCGCCGTGGCCGACCGTGATGCGCTCCAGCGGTATCTGGAGCACCCCGCGCACCAGGCCGCGGCGGCTCTGTGGCGGGAGTTCGCCACGTGGGTCATCGCCGACTACGAGATCTGAGCCGCCCTCGTCTCACCCTTAAGAAGACGCCCCTTGCCTCCGAGGCAAGGGGCGTTTTGAGGTTTGAACCCCAACTTGCCTTCAACACGGCTTTATCAGGTGCTTGCACACAGTGGACATGTCTTGTGATGCTATGACCGCTTTTGATGGATGAGTTGACCGTAGTTGACCGCGAAGGGGTGGCGTTATCGTGCCGGCCAGTACAGCGCCTCGTCAGGCGCCGCCCCAGACCGCGATCCCGGACGGAAGTCCGGGCGCCGGTCCGCCCGGCCCGGCCCCGGCCCCGGATACCGGACCGGGCGCCGGGCCCGCGCCCGTACCCGCCCCCGGGGCCAGCACGGACTCCGGCTCCGGCGACGGCAACGGCCCGGGCGACGGCAACAGCAACGGCTCCGGCTCCGGCTCCGGCGACACCGCGCCCGCCGCCGATAGTGAGGGTGCCGACCAGGACTCTTCCGCCACCCCCGCCCGCGGCAGCCGGGGCGCCGACACCCGGGCCCTGACCCAGGTCCTCTTCGGCGAGCTGAAGTCCCTCCCGCCCGGCACCCCCGAGCACACCCGGGTCCGCGGCGCCCTGATCGAGGCCAATCTGCCGCTGGTCCGGTACGCGGCGGCCCGCTTCCGGAGCCGTAACGAGCCGATGGAGGACGTCGTCCAGGTCGGCACCATCGGTCTGATCAACGCCATCGACCGGTTCGACCCCGACCGCGGGGTCCAGTTCCCGACCTTCGCGATGCCCACGGTCGTCGGAGAGATTAAACGATACTTCCGGGACAACGTACGGACCGTCCACGTCCCGCGCCGCCTCCACGAGCTGTGGGTCCAGGTCAACGGCGCGACCGAGGACCTGACCACCGCCCACGGCCGTACCCCCACCACCGCCGAGATCGCGGAGCGGCTGAAGATCGGCGAGGACGAGGTGCTCGCCTGTATCGAGGCCGGGCGCTCCTACCACGCGACCTCTTTGGAAGCCGCCCAGGAGGGCGACGGGCTCCCCGGGCTGCTCGACCGGCTCGGATACGAGGACCCGGCGCTGGCGGGCGTCGAGCATCGCGACCTGGTCCGGCATCTGCTCGTACAGCTGCCCGAACGCGAACAGCGGATCCTGATGCTCCGCTACTACAGCAATCTGACGCAGTCCCAGATCAGCCAGGAGCTGGGCGTCTCGCAGATGCATGTGTCAAGACTCCTCGCCCGGAGCTTCGCCCGATTGCGATCCGCAAACAGGATCGAGAGCTAGCCGGAACGGGTAGAGACCGTTCGGAGGCATCCGCGCGGGTCAACATCCGTACACCCCCTGCTTCCTGCGTTGATTCGTTTCTCACATGTCGACTTGTCACTTCAGAGCGTTGCCGACATGTGACATTCTGCGGGAGACGCGTTTGCCGCAGCCTTCCCGCCGGTATCTCAGGGGCAGGCTGCGTTCCTCCGTTGGTCGCGGCCACCGCGACCGACCGCGACCTCTAGGGGGTGGCATGTCCGCAGAACAGGGCAGCTCGAAGGTGCTCACGCGCACGCCCGCGTCCGCGTCCGTATCCGGCTCCGTGTCGGAAGCGCTGACCGGCCTGCCGGAACTGACGGCGATGCCGGAACTGGCCGATCTGACGCAGACCGTTCCGGACCAGCCGGCCGAATCGCGACCCGAGGCGGGAGCCGGTCTCGACTCCGCGCCCGGACCGGACCGCGCCGCGGACGCCGGGGAACCGGCCGACAGCGCCTCCGGTGCCGCCGCCGTGCCCGACGTCGCACCGGTATCGGACGTCATCGACACCCGTACGCTGTCCCGCTCCCTGTTCCTGCGGCTGCGCGCCCTCGACAACCAGGGCACCGGCGACAGCCCGGAGCGCACCTATGTACGCGACACCCTGATCGAGCTGAACCTCCCCCTCGTCCGGTACGCGGCGGCCCGCTTCCGCAGCCGCAACGAGCCGATGGAGGACATCGTCCAGGTCGGCACGATCGGCCTGATCAAGGCGATCGACCGTTTCGACTGCGAACGCGGTGTGGAGTTCCCGACGTTCGCGATGCCGACGGTCGTCGGTGAGATCAAGCGCTTCTTTCGCGACACCTCCTGGTCGGTGCGGGTGCCGCGCCGCCTCCAGGAGCTGCGGCTGGCGCTGACGAAGGCGAGCGACGAGCTGTCGCAGCGCCTCGACCGCTCCCCGACCGTGCCCGAACTGGCCGCGGTGCTCGGGGTGTCGGAGGAAGAGGTCGTCGACGGTCTCGCGGTCGGCAACGCCTACACGGCGTCGTCGCTCGACTCCCCCTCCCCGGAGGACGACGGCGGCGAGGGCTCCCTCGCCGACCGCCTCGGATACGAGGACACGGCGCTGGAGGGCGTGGAGTACCGCGAGTCGCTGAAGCCGCTGCTGGCCAAACTGCCGCCCCGCGAGCGGCAGATCATCATGCTGCGTTTCTTCGCCAATATGACCCAGTCGCAGATCGGCGAGGAGGTCGGCATCTCGCAGATGCATGTCTCCCGGCTGCTGACGCGGACGCTCGCCCAGCTCCGCCAGGGCCTGACCGCCGACTGATCACCCGTCCGACCACCTGTCCCACCACCTGTCCGATCACCCGTCCGACCACCCGCCGGGGCCGTCGACCGGTCGTTCCGCACCCGGCCCGTCGCCTCCGGAAGGAACCGTGCTCCCGGGCGCCCCGCGCCCGGCGCCCGGCCCCTGTGGCGGAGGTGCGCCGTCGTGACCGGAGGTTCCCGGCCGAGTCCGGGGGGACCGGGTGCCGCGGGGTTCCGTGTTGACGGTGTGTCAGCCAGACTGGCGCGATGCGACGACGTCAGAAGGCGGTCATCGTGGTGACGGCGCTCTGTCTGGGCGGGGCGCTGACCGCGTGCGGGGGCAGTGACGACGACGGTTACGCGGCGGTCGGCCCGGCCGGTCCGGGGGGCGCGTCGCAGGGCGCGGTGCCGCCGAAAGGCGGGGTGACCCTGCTGCCGCTGCGGCCCGGGGCGCCGTCCGGCGGCCAGCCCTCCGCCGTGTCCGGCTCCGCGTCTCCCCCTTCTTCCGCCGCCGCCCCCGCCACGGACCCGCCGACCCGCCCCGGACCCATCCCGGGCGCCGACGCGCGCGGCGACACCGGTGACGGTGGGGCCGGAAGGACGAACGGAAGGACGAGTGGCGGCGGTACGGCTCCGGGGCCGGGCGCCCCCGCCACCACCCCGGAAGGCCCGGACGGTCCACAGGACCCCGGCGGCTCGGGCGGTTCGGGTGGTTCGGGTGGAACGGGCGGCTCCGGCGGGTCGGGAGGGTCGGCCCCGCCCGGCGGCAGCCCGCCGCCCGCCGGAACCCCGACGCCGAAGCCACCGCCCGGCCCCGCGGTGATCGCCGTCGGCGACCCGGTCCTGGCGAAGACGGACCGGCGCTGGTGCGAGCGGGTGACCGTGGAACTCCGGAACACCGGCGGCAGGCCCGCCACCGCCGGCACGGTCGTCTTCGAGACCCACATCATCGGCGCGCTCGGCTTCGACTGGGCCACCGTCACGACCCGGCAGGCGCTCCCGGCCCCGATCGCGCCGGGGACCGTACGGGACGCGTCGTACACCGTGTGCGTTGACTCCTGGCGCGTACCGCTCGGAATGCGGATCGAGACCCAGGACGTGACGGCCGACTGGACGTAACCGGGTAAAAGCCACCCCCACCCGGCCCGGGATCGCCGAACCACCGGCTCACAGCGTCACCGGGTTACCGGCTCACCGCGTCACCGGGTCGCGACCTCAGCCCAGGGCGAGCCAGAGCGCTCCGCCGAGCACGGCAAGGGCGACGACGATCCCGGCGATCAGGCCGGTCCGGGACGACGAACGCCCGGCGCCCGCGCCCCGCCGGCGCCCCTCGGGCGCCCCCTCGTCGACGAACGCACGGAACATCTGGGTACTGCCCGCGGGGTCGTGCGCGCCCTCGGGGCCCTGGCCGTGGGGAACTTGGGGGTTGTGTGCCATGGGCCCCGACCCTAGCGAACCGGCCGTGACGCCCCAAGCCCCCCGGTCTCCGGCCCCCGTGGGCCGATCTCCCCTTGGCGATTTCTTTACTGCCGCAAGCCCCGCCGTGAACAGATTTCATTTGCCTTGAGCAACCACCTAATCTATGGTTGCTCTAAGCAACAACAATGACCACACCTGTCAGGGGGGAGTCCGGGCCATGGCAGCCCAGAGCCGATACGCCGATCTGGCCCGCCAGCTGAACTCGATCGGCGCCCTGCGGCGCGGTCTGCTGCGCGCGCTGCCCGCCGACTGCCCGTCAGGCCCCGCCGCCACCCTCGCCCTGCTGCACCGCCACGGCGAGATGCGGCTGAGCGGGCTGTGCGAGCTGCTCGCCGTCGATATGTCGGTGACCAGCAGACATGTGGCCCACACGGTGGACCGCGGCTGGGTGGAGCGGGCCCCCGACCCCGGTGACCGCCGCTCCCGGCTGCTGCGGCTCACCCCTGCGGGCACGGCCAAACTCGGCGAGCTGCACGACCGCAGCGCCGATCTGCTGGCCCGGCGGCTCGCGGACTGGTCGGACCCGGAGATCGGCGAGCTGATCAGGATGCTCGAACGGCTGCGGGAGTCCTTCACCGGCGACTGCCGGCCCCCGGGCGGCACCGGGCCCGACGCCCCGTACGACGCGCCCGCCCCCGTACCCCCCGCGCAGGGCGCCCCCGGCTGACCGGCCGCCTCCGCGACCCCGGCCGACCCCCGGAACGAACCACCGGCAGCGGCACCCCACCAACCCCACTGCCCCCAAGACCCCCACGACCCCCACCCGAAGGACGGACGAGGACGGACATGGCTGCGACCAACCAGCGCGCCGCGACGGGAGACGGCGTCGCCCCGATGACCCACCGGCAGATCATGGAGGCGCTCTCCGGACTGCTGATCGGGATGTTCGTCGCGATCCTGTCGTCCACGATCATCTCCAACGCCCTGCCGCAGATCATCACGGATCTCGACGGCGGCCAGAGCGCCTATACCTGGGTGGTCACGGCCGCCCTGCTGTCGATGACCGCGACCACCCCCCTCTGGGGCAAGCTGGCCGACCTGGTCAGCAAGAAGCTGCTGGTCCAGATAGCCCTGCTGATCTGGATCGCGGGCTCGGTGGCCGCCGGTCTGGCGACCAGCACCGGCGCGCTGATCGCCTGCCGAGTGGTGCAGGGCATCGGGGTCGGCGGACTGAGCGCGCTGGCACAGATCATCATGGCCGCGATGATCGCCCCCCGTGAGCGGGGCCGCTACAGCGGTTATCTCGGTGCCACCTTCGCGATCGCGACGGTCGGCGGCCCGCTGCTCGGCGGGGTGATCACGGACACCTCGTGGCTCGGCTGGCGCTGGTGCTTCTACGTCGGCGTACCGTTCGCGCTGCTCGCGCTGGTGGTCCTGCAGAAGACCCTGCGCCTGCCCGTGGTGAAGCGGCGTGACGTCAAGGTCGACTGGCTGGGCGCCACGCTGATCAGCGCCGCGGTGTCGCTGCTGCTGATCTGGGTGACCTTCGCCGGGGACTCGTTCGGCTGGGCGTCGTGGCAGACGTACGCCATGCTCGGCGGTACGGCACTGCTCGTCGCCGTCTTCCTGTGGGTGGAGTCCCGGACGCGCGAACCGATCATCCCGCTGCGTCTCTTCCGCAACCGCACCATCGCTCTCGCCTCCGGCGCGTCGCTCTTCGTGGGTGTCGCGATGTTCGCGGGCACGGTCTTCTTCAGCCAGTATTTCCAGCTCGCCCGGGGGCTCTCACCGACGATGTCCGGGGTGATGACGATCCCGATGATCGCGGGAATCTTCCTCTCCTCCACGGTCTCGGGCCGGCTCATCACCCGAACGGGACGGTGGAAGTCATGGCTGGTCGTCGGCGGCGCGCTGACGACGGCGGGCCTGGGACTGCTGGGGACCGTCCGGCACGACACCGTCTACTGGCACATCGCCGTCTATATGGCCGTCCTCGGCCTGGGCATCGGGATGACGATGCAGAATCTGGTGCTGTGCACCCAGAACCAGGTCGACGCGGCCGAACTGGGCGCGGCGTCCTCCGTCGTCACCTTCTTCCGGTCCCTCGGCGGCGCGATCGGGGTCTCGGCGCTGGGCGCGGTCCTCGGTACCCGGGTCAACCGCTATGTCGAGGACGGACTGGCCGGTCTCGGCCCGGCGGGCGCGGCGGCCGGGCAGAGCGCGGCGGTGGGCGGCGGGATCCCCGACCTCGATCTGCTGCCGGAGCCGGTGCGCGGGGTGGTGGAGAGCGCGTACGGCCACGGGGTGGGCGACGTCTTCCTCTACTCGGCGCCGTTCGCGCTGCTGGCGCTGGTGGTGACGGTCTTCATCAAGGAGGTGCCGCTGAGGTCGCGTACGGTCGCGTCCGACCAGGAGCCGGACGCGGCACCGACCGTCGAGGCGACGGAGGCGGCGACGGGGGCGGGGGCGGTCGGCCGGAGCGGGTGAGGGCCCGCGCACCGGACCGTACGGCTCCGGTGCGCTCCGGCTCGTACCCCTTAAGGTCGCCGGACTGCTCACCCCCCGCCGCGTTCCACCATCCGCTCGATGCCCGCGATCAGCAGATCCAGGGCGAAATCGAAGTCGTGCTGCCGCATCTCCGGAACCGCCGTCACCCCGCGCGCGTCCAGCAGCTCGTTGGCGGCCTCCGCGTACTCGCCGAGACCGGGCACGGCGTCGACCAGCGTCATGGCCCGCGCGAGGTACTCGTCCTCGGTCACTCCGGCGGCGGCACAGCGGGCGATGAACTGGCCCTCGATGGTGCCGAAGCCGTAGACGAACTGGAAGACGGCGGCCAGCCCGCCGAGCCGTACCCCGGACGGCAGTCCGGCGTGCCCCATCACCTTCTGGGCGGTGAGGCCGAAGGAGACGGCGTTCGGCCCGATATTGAGGAAGTGGCCGACGAGGGCCGGGGTCCACGGGTGCCGGACCAGCAGGGTGCGGAACTCCAGAGTCAGCCGGCGGAGCTGTTCGCGCCATAGCGCCGGGTCCGAGACGTCGGGCAGCTCCAGATCGCCGTAGACCGCGTCGAGGGCGTACTCCAGGAGGTCTTCCTTGTTGTCGACGTACCAGTAGACCGACATCGCGGTGACGTCCAGTTCGGCGGCGAGCCGACGCATGGAGAACTTCGCGGCGCCCTCGGCGTCGAGGAGCCGTACCGCCGTCTCCACGATCTTCGTCCGGTCGAGGGCGGCGGACTGCCCCGAGCGGCGGTGCCGGTCGGGCCTTCCGCCGCCCTGCCAGACACTGACGCGTACGGGAGGCCCGGGCGCGTCGCCACCCGTCGCGCCGGCACCGGTCGCCTTCCGGTCGCTGTCGGACCGGTGCGCACCGTCCGCACCGTCCGCGCTGTCGGGACCGCTGGGACTGCTGGGACTGCCGGGTTCTCCGCCCTCGTCGGCCGCGCTCGCCATCACACCACCCTGCTCCTTCTCCGCAGCTGCCACCTTTGTCGATGGTATGCCGCAGCGGTGGTACCGCAGGTGCCCGGGCACCGCCCGGCGCCGCCACTCCCCGTGTCTCCCGGTGATCATCGCCGTCTCCCCCTCTCCCCCTCTACCGCCCCGCCGTGTCGAGCCGGTCGTACTGTTCGGCCCGCCACAGCAGGGCGGCGGCCAGCAGACCACCGGCGAGGACGGCGACGGCCCCGACGAGCTGGCTGGTCTCCAGACCGGAGGCGAAGGCGTCGGCGACGGCGGCGCGTTCGGCTTCGCCGTTCGCCGCGGCGAGGGCGGCGGGCAGGGACGCGGCACCGACGGCCGCGGGGACGAGCGCCGCGAACCGGGCGTTGAGGACCGCGCCGAGTACGGCGACCCCGAGCCCGTTGCCGAACTCGGCGAGGGCGCTGTTGATCCCGGCGCCCACCCCGGCCTTCTCCGGCGGGATGGCGCTCATGATGGCGTTGGCCATCGCGGGCATCGACAGGGCGACACCGGCGCCCATGACGACCAGGCCGAGCAGGGTGCCCTCGTATCCGCCGTCGCCGAGCAGCGCTATCGCGGCGAGTCCGGCCGAGACCAGGGTCATACCGAGGGCGATGGCCGCGGGCGTGCCCGTCTTCCGCACCAGCCACGCGCCACCGCCGCTGAGGTTGATGGCGAAGACCGCGAGCGCGAGCGGAGCCGTCCGCAGTCCGGCGTCCAGGGGGTCGTAGCCGAGGACGAACTGGAGGTGCTGGGTGAGCAGGAAGAGGGAGCCCGTCATGCCGAAGGCGACGAGGATGGCGCCCGCGACCGCGCCGACGAACTTCCGGTTGCGGAAGAAGTGCATGTCGAGCATCGGATACGGGATGCTCAGCTCCCACCGGACGAAGGCCGCCATCACACCGACGCCGATGGTCGCGGCGATCAGCACCTGCGCGGAGGTCCAGCCGTGCTCGGGCCCGGAGATGATCGCGTAGACGACGGAGGTCATACCGATCGTGGAGAGCACGGCGCCCACCAGGTCGGGCCGGTCACCCTGCGGATTCTTGGACTCCGGTACGAGTGCGGCGACGGCGATCAGCCCGAGCGCCACCACCGGCAGGTTGATCAGGAAGATCGCGCCCCACCAGTAGTGGTCCAGCATGAAGCCGCCGAGCAGCGGACCGCCCGCGAACCCGACGGCACTGACGGTCGACCAGATGCCGATCGCCTTGATCCGCTCGTCGTCGTCGAAGACCTGCACGATGACGGCGAGGGTCGTGGTGAGCAGCAGCGCTCCGCCGACGCCCATCCCGGCCCGGGCGGCGATCAGCTGCCCGGAGGTCTGGGAGAGCCCGGCGGCGAGGGACCCGATGCCGAAGAGGAAGAGCCCGGCGAGGAGCAGCTTCCGGCGGCCGTAGCGGTCGGCGGCGTTGCCCGCGGTCAGCAGCAGACCGGACTGGACCAGGGAGTAGGCGTTGATCATCCACTGGATGTCGGAGGTGGAGGCGTCCAGCTCCCGGGTGAGGGACGGGATGGCCACGCTGAGCACGGTGTTGTCGATCAGCACGACGAGCTGGGAGAGGGAGATCACCCCGAGGATCAGCCAGCGCTGGGGATGACCGCCGGGGGCCTTGAGGGGGGTCTCGGGCCCGAACGAGGTGGCGGGAGCAGCCATACGGGCACCTCCTTGTACGGCGTAGGGGAGTAGGTCCCGTACACCGTACAAGAACTTCCTGTACGCCGTATAACTCTTTTCCGGTCACCCTGCCGCGCCCCCTCCCTTACCCCCTCCTCTACTCCTCCTCCCCGGACCGGATGAGGTACCCCGACCCCCGCCGGGTGTGGATCATGGGCGGACGCCCGGCGTCGATCTTCTTGCGCAGATAGGACACATACAGCTCGACGATGTTGGCCTGGCCGCCGAAGTCGTAGGACCAGACGCGGTCGAGGATCTGCGCCTTGCTCAGCACCCGCCGGGGGTTGCGCATCAGATACCGCAGCAGGGCGAACTCCGTCGCCGTCAGCCGGATCGGATCACCGGCACGCCACACCTCCCGGGTGTCCTCGTCGAGGACCAGGTCCCCCACGGTGAGCCGCCCCGCCGGCCGGGCCGTACGGGCGAGGGTCTGCTGCGATATCGGCGTCATGCACCGGACGCTAGGCGGCCACGCTCAGAAGGACCTTGCGGCAGGATGGGAATTGCCTGAGAAAACGCCCCTGTTCACGGCGGCGCTCAGAACAGCCCGTCCTGCACGCTGCGCGCCCCGATCTCGGTCAGGGGTACGGAGATCCCGGTGGCGGGATCCGCCCCCACCAGCGACCATCCGGCCAGCAGCCGGGTATCGAGGACGACCTGCCGCTCCTCGGCGACCCAGAGATACAGATCGGGCCCGGCCACGGCGACCAGGGTCCCGGCGACGGCCCCGCCGTCCACCAGCTCCCGCACGACGGGCGCGGCCGGGGCGATCCGGTCGAGACCGAACGCCGCGGCGTGATCGACGGCCTCGTACGGCAGCGGCTCCAGGGTCTCGCCCCACCCGCCGACCGCGCGGGCCCGCCCGTACCACTGGGCGACCTCGGCGGCCCGCTCGTCCGCGTCCCCGGACAGCAGCGCCCGTACGGCCCGCTTCTCGGCATACGGAATACGGTCCCGGACCCCGAGCGCGCTCCGCAGCACCTCCTCGGTCCGCCGCGCCGCCATCAGCGGCCCGCGCCCCAGCCAGCTGAAGACCACGGCCCCCTGCTCCAGCAGCCGGGCCCGCCCCCGCTCCTCGGCGGTGATCCCGACCTTCACCATCCCCGGCCCGAACCAGGCCAGATACACCCGGTACGTCCGCGGATCGTCGGGCACCCCGTCGGCGGCCACCGACCCCACCCGGTCCAGCCGCCCGCACTCCCCGCACAGCGCCCGCGTCACCCGCCCGGCCACCACCACCCGCCCGGGACACGGATTCCCCCGCGCCCCCACACACATCCGCGCCCCCTCGGCCCGGAACCCCAGCCGCTTCCCCGCGGTCAACGGACTGACCCGCCCGCCCTCCCACCGCAGCACCGCTATCCGCGCCTCGGGGGGCCAGGCGAGCCCGGTGCACCGCCACGTCATACGCACCTCCGGGCGCACACGGTCACGACCAGAACGACCAAAGATCCACAACGAACACAAGCACGAAAGCGCAGAGGGTACCCGAGGCAACCGACCCACCCCCGCCGACCCACCACTTTCCAGCCGCCCCGATCCCCCGCCCACCTCCTACCCGCCCACGTCACCCCCGAACACCTCGGACGAACCCCTGTCCGAAACCACATGCGTGGTTCCGGCTGTCCGCCTCATGCGCCACACCCGCACCTGAAGACGATCACGATGTGTGCGGACGCGAAGAAGAGGAAACAGGAAACCTGTCGGCACTGCGGCACACGCGCTGCCCTTCGTGCCAGACTCGCACCTCGAAAGCAGCCCGCCCACTCCCTGAAGGAGGCTGCTACCAGGAGAAGGGGGAGGAATGGAAGGGCCGTTACTGTTCGGATCCGAGTTGCGCCGCCTGCGGATGCAGGCCGGATTGACTCTGCAACAGCTCGCCCAGGAGATGAACTACAGCAAAGGACACCTGAGCAAGATCGAAAGAGGCGGAAAGCGCCCTCCGATGTCCCTGGCCCGGCGGTGCGACGCCTACTTCTCGGCGAGGGGGCGCCTGTCCCGGCTGGCCGAGCCCCGGGGCACCCGGAGCACCCGGAGCACCCGGGACGAGAACACTCCGTCCGCGATGGCACGCCGCGAAATCCTCTCCGCCGGTGTGAGTACCTTGGTCAGTGCCGGGGTCGCGAGCCAAGGGTCCGCGGACGACCGGGGCCACAGCGACCCTCATCTGCTCCATCTGTTCAGGCAGCAACTCGACGAGATGCGGCGGATCGGCCAGACCGCCTCGCCCGCGATGCTCGTACCGCTGCTCCGCGCCCAGGTGTCCACGGTCACCACCCTCGCGGTCCGGGCCGCCGGCACCACCCGGGCGCCGCTGTTCCTGATCGCCGCGCGCTTCGCCGAGTACACGGGTTGGCAGGCGCAGGAGGCCGGGGACGACACGGCGGCGCTGAGGTGGACCGCCGAAGCGGTGGAACTCGCCCGGGCCGGAGATGACCGCCATCTCGCCGACTACGCGCTGGTCCGTCAGGCACTGATCACCTTCTACAACGGAGCCGCCGCGGAGACCGTCGAACTGGCCCGCCTGGCTCAGCGGAGCTCGGCCCCGCCGCGTGTCAGGGCTCTCGCGGCCCAGCGTGAGGCGCAGGGGCACGCCCTGGCCGGTGACGAGGCGCTGTGCCTCCAATCACTCGACCGCGCACGGACACTCTTCGGACAGGACGAACCCTCCGCCGAGAGCCCCGTCCTGGGGCCCACCCATCTGTCCGACCCGGCGGCCATGGTCACCGGCTGGTGCCTCTACGATCTCGGGCGCCCTCGGGAAGCGGCGTCCGCGCTCGACCGCGAGTGCGAACGGATCCCGCGCCATGCGCTCCGTACCCGGGCCCGTTACGGCATACGCCGGGCGCTGGCGCACGCGGCCGCGGGCGAGGTCGAGCACTCCTGCCACATCGCAGGAGAGCTGCTCCCCCTCTTGGACACGGCCCCTTCCGCCACCATCCGGGCCGATATCCGCCGGCTCGACCGGGAGCTGTCGCGCTCCCGTACGCAACGCGCCGTACGCGACCTCCAGCCCGCGCTCGCCCGGGCCGTCGCCGCCGTCGGCTGACTCCTCCGTCCACACGGCGCGGGCTTCATGAGCCCGCGCCGAGTCCGGCGCTGCCCTCCTGTGTTCCGAACCCCGCAGGGCTACAGCCATCGCCTTCACCCCGCGTCCGTGAAAGGACATGCCGTCATGACTTTGATCTTCGTGAACTACCGAACGGGGGACGAGGAAGGCACGGCGACCCTCGTCGAGCGGGAACTCTCCCGCCGATTCGGCAACGACAACGTCTTCCGCGCCAGCAAGTCGATCGAACCCGGTCGGCGCTTCCCTCAGGAGATCATCACCGCCGTGCGCCGCAGCCGGGTGCTGATCGCCGTGATCGGACCGCACTGGATCGACGCCTCCTCCTCCGACGGCCGCCCCGCTCTCGCGAACCCGGACGACTGGACCCGACGGGAGATCCGGGAAGCCTTCGAGAGCGCGGCCATCGTCATTCCCCTCCTGGTCGACAAAACCGAGCGGCTCCGCCATGAGGACCTGCCGGAGGACATCGGCGGGCTCGCGGACTGCCAGTACCTCCGGTACAACCACCGCGACGCCGACTCCGGAATCGACCGGCTCGCAGGCAAGCTGACAGCCCTGGTACCCGAACTGGCCGAGGCGGCGGAGCGATACGGCCCCGGACAGCCCCCCGCCCGTCCCGGCGAGACGCGGAGCGCCGGGAACCAGGTGGCGGACCAGAGCCCGCCCGGGCCGGTCCACCATCAGCAGAACGGCGGTATCGGCAATGTTCACGGCGGTTTCTCGGGTACCTATGTCAGCGACCCCCAGGGGCCTGTCCACACCGGCAGCGGACACCTTTATCAGGCACACGAGCAGCAGTTCGGCCCGCAATTCACCGGTGACGGCCAAGGGGTCAATTACATCGCGGGTGACAACAGCGGAACCGTCAACCACCGCATCGTCCACGGCCGGCCGCCTCAGAACCCTCAGGACTCCCAGGACCTTCAGGACGAGGAGCGGTGAACGGGCCCGAAGGCGCGACCAACGTCAACAATCCCCGGGGATCGACCCACACGGGCAGTGGGAACCAGTACATCGGCAACTGGTACATCACGAATGAGCGTCTGGTACGGACCGGCGTCCCCCGTCTGAACATCGTGCGGGAACACCGGCGCCGTCTGGCCCGTTGCTTCGTCCACCCCCGGTTCTACGGAATGGCCGCCGACCGATTGCGAGGTCCCGGTGGTGTCGCCCTCATCGACGGGCCTCCCGGCAGCGGACGCCGCGCCGCCGCGACCATGCTGCTCGGCGATGTGTCGACGGAAGGCAGCCGGATCGAGGAGTTGTCCTCCAAATGGGAGGAAGACGCTCTGGAAGTCTCTTCCGAGGGCCGGTATCTCCTCGATCTGTCCCATGTGACCGACGCCGAATATCCGGATGCGCAAAAGGCGTTGGGTCACTATCGGTCGCTGATCGAAGAACGAAGCGGCGCCCGGATGGTCGCGGTACTCCCCTCAGGCCTGGACTGGATGCTGGATATCGGTCTTTCCTCCACGGTGGTGGGCTTGGAACGGCCGCCGGGAAGGACCGTCTTCATCCGGCATCTACGGGTCGGTGGGATCGAGACCGTGCCGGAGGATCTCGACACCGAGTCACTGACCCATATGTTCGCCACCTCACCCCTGCGGGATCTGGCCCGCCTGGCCGAACTCGTGGCACAGGCCCGGGCGAGCGGACGGTACGGCACTGACTTCGCCCAGTGGCTCGCCGTGGCGCTGGACGCCGTGACGAACTGGTCGAAGCAGGTTTCCCAGCAGTTGCGGGACCATCGCGACGTCATGTCTCGAGCCCTGCTGCTCACCACCGCCATGGTCAGCGGTGGCCGGGCGGAAGCGGTGCTGTCCGGCGCCCAGCGCCTCATCGATCTCCTGGGCTATGAGACAGATGAGACCCCGCGACTCGCGCAGGATGACCTAGGCGAACAGCTGACCAAGCTGAGAATCATCCGCGAAGACGACGGCCGGGTGGGCTTCGCACAGCTCGCCTACGACGGAGCCGTACGCGGCCACTTCTGGCGCAATTACCCCGACTTACGGGAGAGATTCCGCGATTGGGTCGTGCAATGTGTGGGGTTGCCCGAGCTCAGCCGGGAGGACCGGATGCAGCTCGTGGCCCGCTTCACGGAGCAGGCCCTCGAATACGCACGCCCTGACGACCTGTACAAGCTCGTGGAGCGATGGACCCGAACCGGGAGCGGCCTGCGAGCCGAGGCCGCCGCCGTTCTGGAGCTGGGGCTCAGCCATGATCGATACGGGGCGAAGGTGCGGGCCCGGATCTACACCTGGGCCACGTCGCCCGGGCTCGCGCCGGATCTCGCCCGGGTACTGGCCGACGTCTGCCGACAGGTGGTGGCGGTGACCCATCCCGATCAGGCTCTGGTCAGGCTGCGGCATCTGGCGCTTCGGCACAACGGAGCGGCCGGGGAGACGGCCAGGTCGGCAGCGGCGGAAGTGGCCAGGGGAAACCGGCGACAACTGGCCCGGCTGATCGACCGCCTTCTGCGGTACCAGCCCGTGCCGGACGCCGCGGCGAACCTCCTGCTCGACCTGCTCGAACCGGGAACCCGTTTCCCGCCGCCCTGGAAGGAGTACACCCTGGCCTGGCGCGCCGTCATGATCGCGTCATCGGCACCCGCCTGGACGGCACTGGCACAACGCTGGCTCTCCCACACGGCGGACCACCCCGGGGACGACCGCGGCGTCAACGTCCTCGTCCTCGCGGCCGCCTACGACCCCGCCCTGCTCACTCGCCTCTATGTGACGGCCCGCGAGTGGGCGAATCAGCCGCCTGCCACAGCGCCGTATGACGTATCGGCCGGACACCCCGCCCGACTGCGCGTCGCCGCACGGTTCTGCCACAGGATCGATGTGCTGCAGGGCATCGAAGTACCGGACATCGACTCGGACACCCGAGACTCCCAGGAGGGTGCATGAGCCCCCGCAGTACGACCCGTCTATGCCTCGTCCTGCTGGTCGTGGCACTGATCCTCGGCATCGGTACGGCCCTGGCATGGCCGGGCTGGGTCTGGTTCCTCCTGCCGACCCTCGTGGCCGGCGTGTTCCTCGCGACCATGGGTCTGTCCGACAGCAGCCGGTCGTCCGATGACGGCGAAGCGGATCCGGCCGGACTCGAACCTCCGCCCGAGCCGCCCTACGCCCAGAGCTTTCTGACGGATGTGCCTCTGCCGAGTGCCATGCCCGGCTACCCCTTCCTGTTCTCGGCGACTGTCTCGTGGCGGACCACACCCGAGTTCTCCCCCGCGACACACAACAATCCGGCAGGTCTGGCGGTCAGCTCCATCCTCCGGCGGGCCCAGGACGCGATCGCGGCCGAGCATCCCCGTCGCACTCATTTCCTGGGGCATTGGCTGGACGGCGTACTGGGCATCGCGACGACAGACGACTCGGGCCTGGTCAACGTCTTCGCCAGCGGAGTACGAATGACGCTGCGGCCACCCGATCAGCAACGACTGGACGAGATCGACGACGCGCACAAGTCGAGAGATGTCTGGGAGAGCCGCCGCCAGCACGAACTCGACCGCCGTTCCTACCTCGGCGACGACGTACTGAGCACCCCGGGTAGCGCCCTGGTGTGGTGGCTGGCACGCCACGAGGACGACATCGAGCGAGCCGTCGAGATGGTCGCCCCGCTCAGCTGCCTTTCCGCGGCGGCCAACGACCGTGAGCTACCCGAATCCTTCCGCCATCTGTTCCTCCCGCCCGAACCGCCCACCGACCCGGCCTCTTCGAACAGCTTCGACCATCCGAGCCCATCCGGTGGTCCCGCGCCCCGGACCGCCGGGACGGACGTTCCCCCCGGGCCGAGCAAGCACGTCTCGGCGCTCATCAACGAAATGGGACTCACCGAGGGGTCCCCGGAGCGTCAAGCGTTCATCGACCGCCTGGCCCGGTTGTCGGAGGCTTCCGGAAGCCCCGGCACGGCCGCGGATCTCCGCCGTGACCTGCTGTCCGATCGATTCTCACCACCGCCGCCCGCCCCCGCGTCGGACGGGTCTGCCGAAGCGGACCCTCCGTCCGCACCCACGGCGCACTCGAACGGCTACGCCCCGAACGGAACGACTCGGCCGGCCGACCACCTGAACGGCGACGACGGCCTCCCACCGCTGTGGACCCCATCCATGTGGACGGAACCGGACACCCCCGATGACGAGCCCCCCGGATGAGCGCGTCACCGCCCCGACGGTCTCCACCCGGCTGAACACCTGGGCGACGATCCACAGCGACCAGCACGAGCGAGCCGCGGAACACCAGGCCCCGTCGCCCCCTACCCGAGGATCCCGAGCCCTCTCGGCGGCATATCGAGATCATCGAGGCGACATCCCCGGCTCAAGCCCTGATGTGTCAGGTGCCGCCGGTACAACCGATGATCAACTCGTCCTTCCGTCGTGATGATCGGCGCGGTGGCTGTACTGCGCTGCCGTACGGCACAACGCGAGAGGCCCCGGACTCTCGTCCGGGGCCTCTCGCCTGCTGTGCACTCGGCAGGATTCGAACCTGCAACCTTCTGATCCGTAGTCAGATGCTCTATCCGTTAAGCTACGAGTGCTCGACGTGCTCCGCTTTCCGGGCTTTTCTTCCCTGTCGGCGTTGCGGGAACAACATTACATGACCTGCGCCGCCACGCGAAATCCATTAGCTACACCCCTTCTGACCTGCGAAAACAGCATCCCGGGTGGGTGTGTGCGAGGCGGGTCGGGGTCCCTCGGACGGGGGATGGCGGAGGGGGTGGGGGTGGACGCATAAGAGCCCCGGGCCGGGGCCCGGGGCTCTTATGATCTTGCGTGGCGGAGGCGGAGGGATTTGAACCCTCGATGGGCGGTAAAACCCAAACCGCATTAGCAGTGCGGCGCCATAGACCGGACTAGGCGACGCCTCCAGCACCTCGCGCGATCGCGCGTGGTGAGCCGATGATGTCACAGCCACACGGGCTGTCACCAATCGCCGTCCACCGTACTAGGCGGCCGGGGCCGGGGGCAAAGAGGAATCCGGGGCGCCGGGGGTCGCGGAGGGGAGCGCAACGACACGGGGCGGGACGCGTTAGACGCGGTGGAGCCCTCGGGCCGTTCCGTACCCGTACGAGCCGAACTGGAGCGTTCTTCATGCTGCGCCGCATCGTTCTCACCGCCACCGCCTCCGCCGCCGCCCTCGCCTCCTTCGCGGGGGCGCCGGCCGCCTCGGCGCTGCCGCTGCTGCCCGTACCGCTGCCGCCGCTGCTCGACTGGGAGGCGCCGGAGGACCGGCTGACCGTGGTGGTGTCGGAAACGGGGAACACCAGGACCGACGGGCGGTACGAGCTGGAGTGCGGGCCGACGGCCGGGAACCATCCCGCCGCCGAGGCCGCCTGTGACCGGCTCGACGAGCTGGCGCGGGCCGGGGGCGACCCCTTCGCGCCGGTGGACCGGGATGTCTTCTGCACCCAGCAGGCGGGCGGTCCCGCCACCGCGTACGTCACCGGTGTCTGGCAGGGCCGCCGGGTCGACGCCACCTTCTCGCGGCAGAACGGCTGCGAGATCCACCGCTGGAACAATCTCCAGCCCGTGCTGCCGAGCGCGGGGGCGTGACGGCCGCCGGTGAGCGGTGGCTCGTACGGGAAACGGTCACGGGGGACACACCGGTCCCTCACACCGAGGGGCGGGAGCCGACCCTCAGCCCCCGCCCCGGTACACCCACTGCCCTAGACTCCCTCCAGTGACAGACTGATGTCCGTAGTTCAGGAGGAACCGTCGTCGTGAGCAGCAGGCCATCCCGAGGCGCTGCTCGCCTCGCAGCCATACTCGACGCACTCCCCGACGGTCTGGTGCTGGTCAACTGCAACGGCACCGTCGTCAACGCCAACACCATCGCCCTCGGGCTGTTCGAGAGCCCCGGCACCGCGCTCGTCGGGCGCGGGCTGCTGGATCTGCTGCCCGCGTTCGACTCCCGGCTGATCCCGGGTTCGATGCGCCGCCCGGAGGCCGCCGATGTCCGGGGCCGGACGAAGCCGACGCGGATGACGGCGCGGCGGACGGACGGCAGCGAGTTCCCCGTGGAGGTGACGAGCGCCAGTCTGGAGGACGGGCGCGAGGCGTACGACGCCCACTCCACTTACACGGGCGACGAACTGCTGATGCTGGTGGTGCGGGATCTGTCGGGCACCGTGGACACCGAGGCGGAGCTGGCGCGATCGCAGCGGCAGACCGAGATGATCCTGCGCGCGGCGGCCGAGGGCGTCGTCGGCACGGATACCGAGGGCCGGGTCGTCCTCGTCAATCCGGCCGCGGCACAGATCCTCGGCTATCGCGCCAGTGACCTCGGCGGCCGGGAGTTGCACGGTCTCGTGCTGCACTCCCGCGAGGACGGCAAGCCGTTCCCGTACAACGAATCGCCTCTCGCGGACACCCTCAGGTCGGGGCGGAAGCACCGGGTCCGGGGGCAGGTGCTGTGGTCGAAGGACGGCTCGCGCGTTCCGGTGGACCTGACCACGGCGCCGGTACGGGACGGGGACCAGCTGGTCGGCGCGGTGATGACCTTCACCGACCGCAGGCCGGCCGAGAAGCTGGCCGAGCGGCACGCGGCGGAGCTGGCGCGGCTCACCGAGCGGCATACGGCGGAGCTGGCCCGGACGACCGAGCGGCTGACGTCCGAGCACGAGAAGACCAAGGAGGAGTACGCCGCCGAACGCGCCGACAAGTCGGAGCGGTACGCCGCCGAGATCGAGGCCGGGGCCGAGCACCGGCGTGAGCTGGCGGCGCGGCACGAGCAGTTGGCGGCGGTCCTGGGCGGCGCCCTCCGCGGCCCGCTGGAGGAACTCCGTACGGAGCTGGGCATGCTGGCCGCCGATCCGGCGGGGCAGCTGTGGCCCGAGGCGAACCAGATCCTCCATCATCTCGCCGCCGGGTACGCCCGGATGACGACCCTCATCGACAACGTCCTGGGCTATCAGCGCCTCGACACCGGCGACGAGCGGCTCCTCAAGACGAACGCCCTGCTCGACGCGGTGGTCGCGGTGGCCGTCGAGGGCGCGGTGGAGCTGATCGGGCCGGGGCGGGCGCAGTTCGCGGTGCACGCGCCGCCGATCGAGGCCGAGGTGGACGCGGGGCGCCTGGCGACGGCGCTGGCGCATCTGATCGCCGATGTGGCCGGGGTCGACGCGACGGGCAAGGCCCGGCAGCCGGTGCTCGCCGACGGTACGGCGCCCGGGTACGCCGACTCCACGATCGTGGTCGCGGCGGCCCAACGCGGCGATGTCGTACGGATCGAGGTCCGCGGGCCGTTCGCCGGGGGCGACCCGGTGCATCAGCCGATCGTGCGCGGGATCGTCCGGGCGCACGGCGGGGTGGTGCAGACGCACGAGGTGCCGGGGACGAGCGGCGGCGCTTATGTGGTCGAGGTACCGCTCGGCGACGGCTCGGGCGCGGTGACGGCACCCGCGGGCGGTTCCGGGGCGGGTGTTCCTGGTGAGCCGCGTGAGGGTTCGACCGGTGGTGTCGGGCAGGCGTTGGCCCTGCCGGAGCAGGCGCAGGCGTCGGCACAGATGTCGGCGCAGGCGTCGGACGAGACGATGGGCGGTGGCCGCCGACGGGCCCGCCGGGGGTCCACGGACGCGTTCCTGGAGAGCCCGCTGGTGGCGGAGTCCCGTGATGACACCGTGGACGGGGTTGATGGTGACGGCGGTACGGGGCGTCGGCGCGGCGCCCAGGGCGATGTACCGGCCCATGAGCTGATCCCGGCGCAGGACGCGGGGGGTACGGGGCGTCGGCGCGGGCGGCCCAGTCCGGCGGAGGGCGCGGTCGTGACCGCCGCCGAAGGGGCCGCGGCCGGCGGGCGGGCCGCGCCCGGGGCCGCCGTACCTCCGCAGGGTGTGCCGGTGGCCCCGGGTGGGGCCACCGGTGGTGACGCCTCGGCCGGACACCGGGCCCGGCACGGAGGGATGCCGGAGCTTCCGGCCGGACCCGGGGCGCCCGGGGTGCCAGGGGCACCTGCCGCGTCTATCGCGCCCGTCGTGACGCCCGACGCGCCGGAGTCCGCCCAGGGGTCGGTGCCGGGTGCCGTGGCCGTGCCCGCCGTGCCCGTTCCGGGGCAGCCCGTTCCGGCTCAGGGGCTGCCCGCGCAGGCGGCGCCCACGGCCGAGGGGCGGCGCGCCCGGCGCGCGCTGGCGCCCGCGCCGGTGGACGGGGGCGATCCGCAGGCGCGGTCCCCCTTCGCGCTGCCGCCCGCGGCCGCCGACAGGGCCCCGGGCGCCGGGGACACCGGACAGCACGACATGGTCCGTACCGAACCCGGCATGGATCAGCACACGCCCCCGCAGCCGCATCCGATCCAGATTCCGCTTCCCGGTCCCGCCGCCGACGGCGCGCCGACCGGCCGCCGCCGGGCCCGCCGCCCGGAGGGGGGCGACGACACGTCAGGGCACGGGCAGCCGCTCGCCCCGGAGGCCCCGGGAGTCCCAGGGGCCCCGGGCGACGGAGCCGTACCGGCGTCCCATCCGCACAGCACGGGGTCGCTGTCCCTGCCGCTCCCGCCCGCGGAGCCCGTGACACCCATGGGACCCGTACCGCCGGTGCCGCCCGCCCCGGCCCCGGCCGTACCGGTGCACGGCACGCCCGCTCAGGGTGTTCCGGCGCAGCCCGGCGACACCGGTCAGGGGCGTACCGGCGCACAGCCGCTGCCCGCCGAGACCTCGCCCGTCGCCGGTGGCGCCCCGCTCCCGGCGGACGCGTCGCAGGGCCGGGCGTTCAGCGTGCGGGCCCTCGGTCAGGCCGTGGCCGCTCCCCGGACCGCCGCCGCGCCCGGTCCCGTACCCGCTCAACCGCAGGGCTCCGGTTCCGGTTCTGCCGGTTCCGGTTCCAGTTCCGGTTCCGGTCGGCGCCGGAAGCTGGGGACGCCGCCGACCGCCGACCGGCCCGAGACGGAAGCCGACACGGGTACGGAGGCGCAGGCGCAGGTGCAGGCGTCCGCCGTGGCCCCGGGCGGCACGGGCGCCCCGGGTGCGCCGCCGGTCACCTCCGTACCGTCCGGTCTCGACCGGGAGGGCGAGGCGCCGGGCCGTGCGTACGCCATCAGCGCGCCCGACGCGGGCGCCGAGGGTCCCGAGCCGCTGGACGGCGCGTTCGAGGTCGACAACCGGCCGCCGCCGCAGCCCGTGGACGACGAGCTTCCGCCCGAGCCGCTGGACAATCCGCGCCGGCTGCTGGTCTGGCCCGCGCCCGACGTCTCCACCCAGCAGGCGTTGAGCGAGCGGGGTTACCGCCCCGTCGTGGTCCATTCGCGCGAGGAGGTCGACGCGCAGATAGCGGCGTTCCCGGCCGCGCTGTTCGTGGATCCGCTGACCGGCCCGATCACCCGTACCGCCCTTCAGTCACTGCGCCAGGCCGCCGTGGCGGCGGAGGTTCCGGTG
This sequence comes from Streptomyces sp. NPDC059248, assembly GCF_042753905.1. Lineage (NCBI taxonomy): Bacteria > Bacillati > Actinomycetota > Actinomycetes > Kitasatosporales > Streptomycetaceae > Streptomyces > Streptomyces sp. NPDC059248. Next base: position 67,965 of record NZ_JBHYZV010000026.1, read on the forward strand.
CTGGTCACGGCCGGTCTGGGGCAGGCGACACGGGAGGCCGCGTACGGCGCCGACCCGGCCGTCCTGCTGAAGGCGCTCGCCCCGCGCGACAGCGACCAGCACCCCTCCCGGGTACTGCTGATCGAGGAGCACGAGGAGATCGCGCTGGCGCTGACGGACGCGCTGGAGCGCCGGGGGCTCCAGGTCGCCCGCGCGGCGGCCGACGCGGACGCGGTCACGCTCGCCACCCGGATGCGGCCGAACCTCGTGGTCATGGATCTGATGCAGGTACGGCGCCGCCGGGCCGGGATCATCGACTGGCTGCGCGCCAACGGCCGCCTCAACCGCACCCCGCTCGTCGTCTACACCTCGGCCGGGCTCAACCGGCCCGAACTGCCCCGGCTGTCGTCGGGGGAGACGGTGCTGTTCCTGGCGGAGCGCTCGACCAGCGCGGAGGTGCAGTCGCGGATCGTCGACCTGCTCGCCAAGATCGGGACGAACTGACGCCGCCGTACCGGGTGTCGGGTGGTACCGGGTGTCGGGTGCCGGGTGTCAGGCCTCGGGTGCCGGGTGAACGCGGTACGCAGTAAGCGGTACGCGGAACCGCGCCCGCCGATGTGATGGCGGGCGCGGTTCTCCGTACCGCGGGAAGACGGCGCGTCGGCTACACCTCGACGACGTCCAGCTCACCGTCCGCGTACCGCTTGCGGATCACCCGCTTGTCGAACTTGCCGATATTCGTCTTCGGCACCTCCCGCACCAGGGACCAGCGCTCCGGGAGCTGCCACTTCGCGACCGACTCGGCCAGGAACGCCTTCAGGGCGGCGAGGTCGGCGGTCGCGCCGTCCTTGAGGACGACGGTCGCCAGCGGGCGCTCGTCCCACTTCGGGTCGGGCACCGCGACCACCGCCGCCTCGACCACATCGGGGTGCGCCATCAGCGCGTTCTCCAGCGCGATACTGGAAATCCACTCGCCGCCGGACTTGATCACGTCCTTGACCCGGTCGGTGAGGGTGAGGAAGCCGTCGTGGCTGATCACCCCGACATCACCGGTCTTGAGCCAGCCGTCGTCGCTGAACTTGTCATCGGGCCGCAGCGGCTCGGCCCCGACACCGCCGAAGTACGACTCCGTGATCCACGGGCCGCGTACCTCCAGCTCACCGACCGACTCGTTGTCCCACGGCAGGATGTCGCCGCCCGGGCCGACGATCCGGGCCTCGACACCGGCCGGGAAACGGCCCTGCGTATTGCGGTAGGGCCACTCCTCCTCGGGGCTGAGCCCGCCCGGCGGGTGGGCCATCGTGCCCAGCGGGGAGGTCTCCGTCATGCCCCACGCCGGGCAGAGCTTCACGCCGAGCGCGTCGTACGCCTTCATCAGCGCGGGCGGGCAGGCCGAGCCGCCGATGGTGACCAGGGCGAGGGAGGACAGATCGCGGGGGTTGGCGGTGACCTCGGCGAGCAGGCCCTGCCAGATGGTGGGGATCGCGGCGGCGTGCGTCGGCTTCTCGCGCTCGATCATCTCGGCGAGCGGGGCCGGCTGGAGGAAACGATCCGGCATGAGCATATTGACGCCGGTCATAAAGGTGGCGTGCGGTATGCCCCAGGCGTTGACGTGGAACTGCGGGACGACGACGAGGGTCGTGTCCTTGTCGGTCAGACCCATCGACTCGGCCATGCCCACCTGCATCGAGTGCAGATAGATCGAACGGTGGGAGAAGACCACGCCCTTGGGGTCGCCGGTGGTGCCGGAGGTGTAACACATGGCGGCGGCGGTGCGCTCGTCGAGGTCCGGCCAGTCGAAGGTGGTCGGGCGGCCCGCGAGCAGCTCCTCGTACTCGTGGATCCGCGCCTCGGAACCGATATCCGCCAGCAGGGCGCGATCGCCGGGCCCGGAGACCACGACGTGTTCGACGGTGGGCATATGCGGCAGCAGCGGGGCGAGCAGGGGGAGCAGCGAGCCGTTGACGATGACCACGCGGTCGGCGGCGTGGTTGGCGATCCACACCAGCTGCTCGGCGGGGAGGCGGAGATTGAGCGTATGCAGGACGGCGCCCATGGAGGGGACGGCCAGATACGCCTCAAGATGCTCGGCGTTGTTCCACATCAGGGTGGCGACCCGCTGATCGCCGTCGACACCCAGTTCGTCGCGGAGCGCGTTCGCCAGTCGTATCGCCCGTTCGCCGACTTCCCGGAAATTCCGGCGGTCCGGTTCGGGCCCGCCGGTCCAGGTGGTGACCTGGGACCCGGCGTGAATCCTCATCCCGTGTTCCAGGATGCGGCTCACGGTCAGCGGTACGTCCTGCATGGTGCTCAGCACGGCGTCCTCCCGATGGGCGCAGTGATGCTACGCGGCAGTAAGGTGTTGCGATTCTGCTCGCGTACCAGGCGGTATGTCACTACCCGGGGGAGAAGGAAAACGCCGCCGGAGGCGGGTGACGGCCGCGGCCGGGCCGTGAGCACCGGGAGAAGCGGTGGCAGGCGGCGCGAGGGGTGGTGCGGAAAGCTCCACGACGACCTTGCGGCGTTCGGGTGGCACACCTGATGACACCTTGATGACACCTGATAGCACCTGATAGCACCTGATAGCACCTGACGACGCCTGATGACATCGGCCGATGTCGCGGCGGGATCCGGTCCGTGGGCGGGATCGACCGGTAAACGGGACGGGATCGGTCAGTGGGCGGGATCGGTCAGTGGGCGGGGGTCAGCTCCGGGTCCTCGCGGAGTTTGCCGAGCGCCCGGGAGACCGCGCTCTTCACCGTTCCCACCGAGACCCCGAGCACCTCGGCCGTCTGGGCCTCACTCAGGTCCTCGTAATACCGCAGCACCACCATCGCCCGCTGCCGGTCCGGGAGCTTCATCACCGCACGCCACATCGCGTCGTGCAGCACCTGCTGCTCCGCCGGGTCGGGCGTGGGCGAGGTCTCCCGCTCGGGCACCTCCTCACAGGCGAACTCGTCGACCTTGCGCTTGCGCCACTGCGACGTCCGGGTGTTCAGCAGGGCCCGGCGGACGTAGCCGTCGAGCGCCCGGTGGTCCTCGATCCGCTCCCAGGCGACATAGGTCTTGGTGAGGGCGGTCTGGAGCAGGTCCTCGGCGTCACTGGGATTCGCGGTGAGCGATCGCGCGGTCCGCAGCAGCACGGGCCCCCGCGCCCGTACATACGACGAGAACGACGAGTAGCGTGAGGAGGTCGCGTACCGTGCGTCGGTCGTGCCGTACGACGGAGGCACCGACAGGGCGGCCTTCGAAGCGCTTGTGCAGACTGGCGTGGTCATAGCTACACGCTAGAAGCGGCCCCCGCTCCGGGGGATCGGCCCGAGGTCCCGAAGGCATGTCCCCCTCAGGTTGTAGTGGTGGTGCCGGCCCCACCTCCTCTAGGTGGAGAAGACCCTCAGGGACGGAGGAGGGGCACCGGGCACAGGGATGTCCGTTCCGTCGGGATAGCCCGGACCGGGGAGGGTTTTTCGGGCCGGGGCAGGGCCTCCCGAGGCGTACGACCCGGGTGGACCTCCGTACACCTCCAGGTGGAGAACCACTACGTCTCCCCCTGATACCGCGGCACACGGGCATACGGCTCCGGGCGCGCACCGGCTCAGGCGTCGGCGCCCAGGACCAGACCCGAGGTCGGGACTCCCGTACCGGCCGTGACCAGGGTCCGGGCCGCGCCCGGTATCCGGTTCACCGACGTACCCCGGATCTGCCGGACCGCCTCCGCTATGCCGTTCATCCCATGGAGGTACGCCTCACCGAGCTGGCCGCCGTGGGTGTTCAGCGGCAGCGAGTCCGCGGCCACGAAATCGGCCGCCTCCCCCGGCCCGCAGAAGCCGAACTCCTCCAGCTGCATCAGCACGAAAGGGGTGAAGTGGTCGTACAGAATGCCGACGTCGATATCGGCGGGGCCGAGCCCCGAGGTCCGCCAGAGCTGCCGGGCCACCACACCCGTCTCGGGCAGCCCGGTCAGACCGTCCCGGTAGAAGCTGGTCATCTGCTCCTGGGAGCGTCCGGCGCCCTGCGCGGCGGCCAGGATCACCGCGGGGGGCCCGGGCAGATCGCGGGCGCGCTCGGTACTGGTGACGACGATCGCCTGACCGCCGTCGGTCTCCTGACAGCAGTCCAGCAGTCGCAGCGGCTCCACGATCCAGCGGGACGCCGCGTGGTCGGCGAGGGTGATCGGCTTCCCGTGGAAGTACGCGGCCGGATTACGGGCCGCGTGCCGGCGGGCGGTGACCGCGACCGGGCCGAAGGCGTCGGGCGTCAGTCCGTACGTGTGCAGATAGCGGCGGGCTGCCATGGCCACCCAGGAGGCCGGGGTGAGCAGCCCCGACGGGAGGTTCCAGCCGAGGGCCGTCCCCTCCGCCGACGGCTCGCGCCGCTGCACCCCGGCGCCGAAGCGTCGGCCCGAGCGCTCGTTGAACGCCCGGTAGCAGACGACGACGTCGGCCACCCCGGCCGCGACCGCCAGGGCCGCCTGCTGGACGGTGGCGCACGCCGCCCCGCCGCCGTAGTGGACCCGGGAGAAGAAGGACAGCTCGCCGATCCCGGCGGCCTGGGCCACGGTGATTTCGGGGCTGGTGTCCATGGTGAAGGTGACGAGCCCGTCGACGTCCGCGGGTACGAGACCCGCGTCGTCCAGCGCCGCGCGCACCGCCTCCACCGCCAGCTTCAGCTCGCTCCGCCCCGAGTCCTTGGAGAACTCGGTCGCGCCGATCCCGACGATCGCCGCCCGCCCGCCGAGGGCGTCCCGGTCCCGCAGGCTCATCGGTCACCACCTCCGTTCCCGGCGCTCCCGGCACCACCGGGGTTCTCGCCGACCGCGACCGGCTCGGTCGCCGCCGGGTGGGCGGCTGGGAGGGCGGCCGGGAGGAGCACCGTCACCGTGCCCGTGACATGGCGGCCGAGGGAGTTCGTCCCGACGATCCGCACCTCCGCGATCCGGGTCGCCTCCGTACCGCCGGTGTCCGGCGCGGCAAAATCCGGGGCGGCGGCGGGGCACTCGTCGACCGAGGCGACCGTGCCGCGCAGCACCATCGTGTCGCCCGGGTAGTTGGGCACCCCCAGCCTGATGGCGACCCGGCGGAGTGCCGCCCGCGTCCCCAGGCAGTCGGTGACATAGCGGCCGACCAGGCCGTTCGTCGTCAGAATGTTCATGAAGACATCGGGCGACCCCTTGCTCCGCGCCGCCTCCGCGTCGTGGTGCACGTCCTGAAAGTCCCTGGAGGCCATGGCCCCCGCGACGATCAGTGTGCGGGTGATCGGGATCTCCAGCGGGGGCAGTTCGTCCCCCACCCGCGGCCCCGGGCCGCTCCCGCTCCCGCTCCCACTCGTACCGCTCACGCCATCCACACCGTCTACGCCGTCTACGCCATCTGCTCCGTCCATGAAACCGCCCTCCCCTCGTCGGCGAGCAGTGTTCCCAGCTCCGCGAGGAGTTGGCTCCCGCAGCCCAGATAGGCGTCGAGCTGCCGCCCCCACAGGAAGTGCCGGTGCACCGGGTGGTCGAGATCGGCGCCCATGCCGCCGTGGAGGTGCTGGCCGGTGTGCACCACCCGCTTTCCCGCCTCGGACGCCCACCAGGCGGCGGTGAGCGCGTGGGCGGCGTACGGGAGGCCCTCGTCGCGGCGCCAGGCCGCCTCGTACGCCGTGACCCGTATCGCCTCCGTGTCCATATACGCGTCGGCCGCGCGCAGTTGGACGGCCTGGCGGGCGGCGAGCGGGCGGCCGAACTGTTCACGTGTGCCGGTGTACCGGACCGCGCGGGCCAGGGATCCGGCGCAGACCCCCGCCTGGAGTCCGGCGAAGGCCACCCGCGCGGTGGCGAGCACGTCCTCGTACGCCCCGGCGCCGGACCCGGCCGCACCCAGTCGCTCGGCGGGGGTCGCGTCCAGTGTCAGCCGGGCGGCCGCCCACGGCGCCGTGGTCTCCACGTCCTCGGTCCCGGCGTCCTCGACCCGTATCCACCACATCTCCCGGTCGTCGTCGGCGACCAGGACATGGGTGGCGTCCCTGAGCCACGGCACCCAGGGGACCGTACCGCTGAGGCGCCCGTCGCCCACCCGCCGTACCGCCGCGCCCCCGCCGAAGGCACCCGTCGCGACCGCCGTCCCGTCCCGCAGGGCGGGCAGCAGCCGGGCGCGCTGCTCCGCCGTACCGTGAGCGGCCATCGCCAGCAGCCCGTAGACACAGCTCGCCGCGAACGGGGTCTGCGCCGTCGTACGCCCCTGCTCCTCCAGCACCAGGACCAGCCCCAGCAGGCCGATGTCCTCGACCGCCTCCGGCAGACCGGACGCGCACAGGGCCTTCCACAGCGCGCGGTCGCTGCCCGTGCCGACGGCCGCGAGACGGTCGTACGTCGCCGGATCGCCGAAGATCCCGGCCGCCAGCCCACGCGCCGCCGCCTGCTCCTCCGTAGGGGTGAAGTCCATATCAACCCGCCTCCTCACCGGTCGAGACCACCCGGAAGACCGGGACCACCCCGTCCCCGCCGCTCTCCGCCACGTCGAGGAAGTCCAGCTCGACCGGCAGCCCGATCCGTATCTCGTCGTACGGCACCCCGGTCACCCCGGCGACGATCCGGACGCCCTCGCGCAGTTCGATCAGCCCGACCGCGTACGGCGGATCGAAGGCCGGGAACGCCGGATGGTGCATGACCACATACGAGTACACGGAGCCGGACCCATCGGCCTCGACCGTCTCCCAGGCGTCCGAGCCGCAGTCGTTGCACCCCGGGAGCCACGGGAAACGGAGCCGTCCGCACTCCGCGCACCGCTGGATCAGCAACCGGTGCTCCGCGACCCCCTGCCAGAACCCGGCGTTGTCCCGGTTGACCACCGGGCGCGGGCGAGCCGCCCCACGCCGCTCACCGGCGGCACCGGTGCCGACACCGGAACCGGAAGGCCGGGGCGGCGGAGCGTACTTGAGGATGCGGAAGCGGTGGACGCCGGCGGGCTCGCCGTCGGCCCGTACATCCATCCGCGTCGTGATGAAGAACCCCGTACCGAGCTTGGTCTCCTTCCGCTCCGACACGGACTCGATCACCGTGTCGAAGGTGATCCGGTCCCCGGGACGCAGCGGGCGCAGATACTCCTGCTCGCAGTCCGTGGCGACGACGGAGGTGTACCCCGCCGCGTCCAACAGGCCGAACAGCTCCTCACGGGCCGGTGTCACCCCTCCCCCGTCCGAACCGGCCCCGGAACCGGCCCCCGTCCCGGCATGGCCGGACAGCCCGCCCATCGTCCATACCTGGAGCATGGCCGGCGGAGCGACGGCGTCCGGTCCGCGATACGCCGGATGCGTATCTCCCACGGCCTCGCACCAGTGCCTGATCATCGGCGCGTTCACCGGGTCCTTGCCGACCGCGCCCACCATCGCCGCGCAGCCCTCGTACTCCTTCAGCCGAGCGGACAGCACCGCCACCGGATCCCCCGCCCGGTCCGACCGCTCGGCGACCGTCGTCACCGCCTCACCGCTCATGTCCGCCTCCTCTTCGGACCCCTCATCCCGAGCCGCGTCATCGCGACGATCTCGCGCTGCACCTCACTCACCCCGCCGCCGAAGGTGTTGATCTGCGCCGCCCTGTTCATCCGCTCCAGCTCCCCGTCCGTCTCGCGTGTCCCGTCCGTCCCGTCCGACCGCTCCGGCCCCGCCGGGCTTGCGCGGAGCGCGCCGGGCGATCCGCCCCGTATCAACGCCTCGTCTCCCGCGATCTCCTGGCACATGCGATACACCTCGACCGCCGATTCGGTTCCCGCGAACTTCACCCCCGCCGCATCTCCCGGCGCGAGCCGACCGGCCCCCACATCGGCCACCAAACGCCAGTTGAGCAGGCGTGTCGCGGAGAGTCGGGCATGAGCTTCGGCGGCCCGGATCCGGATCCAGGGCTCGTCCATACGACGCCGCCCCGTCACGGGATCGGGCGTACGGGCCCGGGTCAGCGCCGCCGCGAAGAAGTCCTCGGCCTGCATACCGATGGCGGCGAGGGCGACCCGTTCGTGGTTGAGCTGCTCGGTGATCAGTCCCCATCCGGCGTTCTCCTCGCCGACGAGGTTCCCGGCCGGGACGCGCACGTCCTCGTAGTACGTCGATGTCGTGGTCAGCCCGCCGACGGTCCGGATCGGCGTCCAGGAGAAGCCCGGGGCGCCGGTCGGGACCAGGATGATCGAGATGCCCCGGTGCGGCGGTGCGGTGGGATCCGTACGGCAGGCGAGCCATATCCAGTCGGCGTTCTGGGCGTTGCTGGTGAAGACCTTCTGCCCATCGACAACCCAGCTCCCCCCGCAACCGGAACCGCAACCAGAACCGGAATCCGAACCGAGACCCGTACCAGGTCCGGCCGGCGGAGGCGCCGAGTCGCGTACGGCACGCGTCCGCAGCGCCGCGAGATCCGTCCCCGCCTCCGGCTCGGTGTACCCGATGGCGAAGACGGCGTCACCGCCGAGGATGCGGGGCAGGAAGAAGGACTTCTGGGCATCGGTGCCGTACTTCATCAGTGTCGGGCCGACGGTGTTGAGGGTCACCATGGATACGGGCGCGCCCGCGCGGTACGCCTCGTCGAAGAAGACGAACTGCTCTTCGGGACCGCGCCCCCGGCCGCCGTACTCCTCCGGCCAGCCGAGGCCGAGCAGCCCGTCGGCGCCGATCCGCCGGAGCAGGGCGCGCTGAGCCTCAGGATCGTCCGCGGGTGGCGGGCCTCCGGGCATCAGGGACCGGAAGTAGGAGCGGAGTTCGGCGCGCAGCTGCTGCTGGCGCCGGGTCGGCGCGAGATGCACGGCGGCCTCCCCGAAGAGGGATCACGGCGGTCGGAGCGGGGGTCGGGACAACCGGCTCCCGGACAACCGGATTCCGGATCGCCGGATTCCGGATCGCCGGGGTTCGGATCGCCGGGGTTCGGACAACCGGTGGCCCGGGCATACGAAAACCGGTTTCTGACTGTCCGTCAGAAACCGGTTCCATGTCAAGGCCCACTGCGACCGCGGGGCGCGCGAACACGCCTGCGCGGCGGCGCTCTCGGCGCCGCCGCGCAGACGGCATCACCCCTCGGTCATCCCCCCGTCGGGCCGGACATCACCACCACAGGTGACCGAAGTGCACATTCACGTTGTCCTGGTCGATGGCGGTGAAGGCGGAGCCGTTGACACTGGCGATATTGCTCTGGTTCGAGGAACCGGCACCGCTGGCGACCTGCTGACTGGTGGTCGAGTTGCCCAGATTGTCGCCGACCACACCACTGCCGACGATCGAGGCCACCGTCGCGTTCGATCCGTTGTCCGCGAAAGAGCCGTTGTCGGCCGCGGCGACCCCGGTGAACAGGGCGGCCGTCAGGGGCAGGGCGGCAACAGCGGCGAGAACGCGGATCGTACGGATGCTTGCCATGTCTTCTCCTCCGAAAAATCAAGCTACGGCTTGCTCCCGGCGCGAACGGCCCGCGAAGGGTCGTCCGCGCCGGATCGTGACGGCGACGTCGCGCCCTCAGAGTCGCCCAACGAACCCCCGCCGATCCACCCAAGCCGGGTCGGTTCCCCCTGAAGCGTGAGGACAAGCAGATAAACCCCTTTCACGCCCGCAGAACGGGACGAAGGACGAACCCGGACCGGCCCCGCCCCACCGGATGCCCGGCGCCGCAAGAGGTGAACCGATACGGCACCCCCCGAGCCCTTCACCCCCCTCTACCGATCATCGAACACAAGTACGAAAATGGTCCCATGGCCCTGCCCGACAGACAGACCTCCACCCTCGCCCTCGCCCACGCTCTGGCCGCCGCCGAGCGCGGCCTCCCCGTCATCCCTCTGTCCGCGTCGAAGCTCCCGGCCCTGCGGTCCCCGCACCGCGAGGAGCCGGAGCCCGGTCGGTCCCCGGACGCCGCTCGACCGGTGCGGTGCCGCGGCGCCTGCGGACTGCCCGGGCACGGCGTCCACGACGCCACCACCGATCCGGCGGCCGTACGAGCCCTGTTCGCCGCCGCGCCCAGAGCGACCGGCTACGGCATCGCGTGCGGCAGGCCACCGCACCGGCTGATCGGCATAGACCTCGACGTCACGACCCCCGTCATCCCCGACGACCAGGGGTTCTCGCCGTACGCCACGCCGTCACCGGCCTCGTTCTCGGCGCTGCGGGACCTCGCGCTGCGGCACCTGTTCACGATCCCGGAAACGGTCACCGTCATCACCCCGTCCGGCGGCCGCCACCTCTGGCTCACCGGCCCGCCCGACGTCACGGTCCCGAACTCCGCGAGCCGGCTGGCGCCCGGCATCGACGTACGCGGGTACGGGGGATATCTCGTCGGCCCCGGCTCGGTGACCGACCGGGGGACGTACCGCCTCGCCCCCGGTACGGCCCGGCTCGCGCCCGCGCCCTGCCCGCGTACGCTCCTCCGGCTGATCGCGCCGCCCGCGCGCCCTCACCACCCCGAAGCTCCGCACGCGCGCCCCACCCATGGCCACGGCCTGGTGCACTTCGTCCGGGCCGCCCACGAGGGCCAACGGAACACAAGACTCTTCTGGGCGGCCTGCCGCGCCTACGAGAACGGCATCGGAGACATCCTCGCGAACGCCCTCACCCGGGCCGCCGTCCACGCCGGACTCCCCGAACGCGAGGCCCGCGCCACGATCGCCTCCGCCCGCCGTCTCACCTCGGACGGGCGGGAACTGCGGTCCTGACGACCGGGACGACGTGAAGGGGTGCCCCGCCGGGGGCACCCCTTCACAGTCGCTCCGGCGTACCGGTACTACTTCTTCTTGCCGAAGAGTCCGCCCTCGAACTTGGCCCAGTCGTACATCTGGTGCACGGCCTGCCCGAAGATCGGGATGCTGATGTGCTCGAAGACGTCTTCCAGCAGGTCGATGTCGCCGGTGTTGTAGATCAGCGGTCCATTGATGTTGATCAGACCGCCCCCGGCACGGGGAGCCGCCTGCTTCTCCTGGGCATGCGCGGTACCGCTCGACAGGGTGAGGGCGACACCGGCCGCCACAGTCGCCACAAAAGCCGCACAACGAATACGACGCTTCACGAGCACTCCGATCCAGAGGGTGGGTTCCACTGAAATCAGCCCAGGGTCAACCCCCGTGTGCACTACGGGAGTTGAGAAGGTTTCGCCTGTGGGGGGCTGAGATGGACGTCAGCCTGCCAGTAGGTCAAGGGCAAGTAAAGTACCTGAACAGGTTGATGTGATCATGACCTAAACCCCACCCCCTGTCCGAATCCCGACGCCCGGGCCCACCCGGTTGCGCAGATTGTCGGGACTGCCGTGGGTCAAAGGCATTGACGCTCATGAGCGCCTCGGTCGACACACCGGCGACCACCACGATGTGGTTCGCCCGGACGATGTTCAGAGCCCCGGAAAACAAACTTGTGGCAGACGGGTGATGCTGCACGCCGCTATTGCGCAGGGACACGAAGGGACACGAAGAGGTACGTGGTAGCAGGACTCATCGGCAGACGAGGATGCCGCCAAGACAAGTAACGCGGAAGGCGCCCTCTGACCGAATCGTCTCGTTGACCCGCTCCCGGGCGCGCTCGATCGTCTCCAGGAACGGAACGCCCATCTTGTCGGCCCAGGCTTCGTACGAGGCCAAGTATGCGACGACCGGTTCCGCGTCGGCCACCTCGATCACCCCGGGAAGGGGGATCGTGCGGATCTCGCCGAATACCGTACCGAGGACCGCCGGCGCGTCCTCCAGGGTGAAGCGGGCGGACAACTGCACTCGGGCCGGTCCCTCCTGGATGCCCAGCACATCGCCCGCGGCCCGGCGCCAAAGGTGCTCCAGTTCGCGCTTGTCGGTCTGACTGTTCGTGGAGACAATCGCGATGCCGCCCGGCGCCAGTACGCGGCCCAACTCCCGTACAGCCCGGGCCTGGTCCTCGACGTGGTACAGCATGTGCAGCGCAAGAGCAGCACCGAGGGCTCCATCCGCAATGGGCAACTGCTGGACGTCCGCGACGACTGCTCCGGGAATGGCGCCGAGAATGCCGTGAGAGACGTCCATGGGCAGCACGTTCAGGTCGGGACGGTCGTCCCGCACCCGGGCGACGAACTTCCCGTTACCGCAACCCACGTCAGCTATCACACCGCGTACGTCGGCCAGTTCGTTCACGACGATGCCCGGAAGGTCGTGGCTCGGGGTCTGCCATTGGTAGAGGGACTGACGGGCGGCGAGGTGCTGCCCCGTGCCGTACGCCTTGGTGGAAAGAAGGCTGCGATCGGTGACCAAAGAATCATGCGTGGGCCGGGCGGTCATCGGGGCTCCGTAGGATTGCTGGCGAGAGCGGGCCGGACGGTCACCTCCTGAATGTGCGCGCGGAGATCGACCGCCGACTGTGCGCCACGGTACGGCTCGCTTCCGAGGAGCGCGGCCGGATTGCGAAGCCTGATACTGATGCTCGCGGTGTATCCCTCGGCGGTGAACACCTCCGAGAGCTTCGCACCGGCTCCCTCGACGTCGCTGTCGGCAAGGTAGGCCGTGGCCAGGTCCAGATGGGCGGCCTGTAGATCGCCGGGGGAGCGGTCGCCTTCCGGCCCGGCCCGGTACAGCTCCACGGCGCGATTGGACGCGCTTATAGCGTGCCGGATCTGCTCGTCGCCCCCGATGGCCAACAGGGTGGTCCCGGCATAGGCCCACTGCTTGGCCTCGGGGAACGAGAAGACCCCGGGCAACTCGTCGGGTCCCGCGGCACCCCGTGCCTCATGGGCCAGTGCAAGTATCCTCAGCGCGCTGTGAGTGTCCCCTTCGGCTGCGCGGGCCCGTGCCTCCAAGCTCAGCAGCCGAGCCTTGATCGTTCCCGTACCGGGGCCCCGACCCTCGTTCTGCCCGGCCTGCGCAAGGTCTCCTGCCCGCCGGTAGTCCCCCGCCCAGTAAGCGGCCAGTGACTGGAACGACTGTGCCCATGCGCGTAACGGTGAGTGCTCCGAGATCTCCGCACACTGCACCACAGTGCGGACATGCGTAGCTGCGGCGGAGCGGTCCCCCAGGTCAAGTGACACATGGGCCGCAAGACCGGATAGCCACCCTGCGACCACGTACAGATGACGGGTCTGACTGGGGTGCTGTCGGCCCTCCAGCAACTGGAACGCTCCACCCCGAGCTGCGCGAATCTCCGGGATCAGAAGAGGCAGGGGCCGGCTGACGAAGTCCCGGGCAAGTCGTTCAACATCAGCATCGAGCTGCTCCAGTACGAGCGTGTTGACGTTGGTCTCCGCCGCGTGACGAGCGAGCCTGGCAGAGAGCTCCGTACCGGCGGCCAGGGATCGGGCATCTGCGTCCGCCCCCGGCAGTCCGGTGGCCAGCGGCTCCGCAGCTGAGGCCGGCACCTCGGCCGGTTCGCGGGGCGTGACCATCAGGCTGGGCGGCGTCTCCCAGGAACGCCGGGCAAGTCCGAGCATGTGTCCGGGAATGCGTAGCCCATCCGAGATCCGTTCGATCACGTCCAGGTGCAGCAACTGCCGCCGTCCGGCGACTACCTCGCCCACGCGGCTCGGGGTCAGGTCACAGCGGCGCGCAATCATCGACGGATAGATGCCTGCTCGTGCCTTGACCAGCTGAAAGATGCGGCCGAAGTCTCTGGCCTGGCATGCCTCGATCATGACTGGGTCTGTGAGCAGGCTGACCGGGAGTTCCTTCGAGCGAGGTGGCTCGGGCATCGGGCACGCTCCGGCATGAAGACTACGGACCGCTGCACTTGGTCAACCGAGGGTGATGTTACCCAAGTTGGGTAATCCGCTTGACCTTTCTGTCCGGGCCCGCGGATCGCGATGCTCCTGACCATGGCGAACGGACAGAACGACGTACGGATGACGCTGCGGGTCTCCCGCGACTCCGGCCAGACGTGGGGGCCTCTCACGGAGGTACGCGTGGGCGAGGACCCGGTGGTCCCGGAGAACTCGAGCCGCTACCCGCTGTGCAGCTGCCCCCGGTGCTCGCAACAGACCCGGAATGCCGTCGCGTCCTTCCGAATGGTGTCGTGATGCGGTGCGTGCACTGGCGCCGGGTGCCCCTCGACCTGCCGCGAGAAGCGCGGGAGAAGTCGGCCGCCACATACATCGACAGAGCGGTGCAGTGTCAGCTGTCCGCGCACGACGAGGTTGAGCACTTCGGTCTTCTCACCGACACCGGCGCGTACGGGACCGCACTGTGGCTCCGCTGGCGCGGGACGGACGATGCGGAGCTTGTCGTGCTGTCGGACTGCCCGGTGGCCGCCCCGGGGACCGACGGTGAGGGCTGCTGTCTGTTCACCGACCACGCCAAGCAGCACACCTGGGAAGACGCCCAGGAGGAGGTCTCGTGCACCAGCTGTCCCGCTCCGTGATCCGGAAGGAGGGCCATCGATGGCCCACGCTCTGATCGCCTCCCCGTTCCTCGACGGACACCTTCTCCTCAAGCCGGGGGCACGGACCGGCGCCCGAATCTCCGCCGACCACTTCGAGGGCCTGCACCAGGCCGCCACCGGCGGAGCGTCGCTTCCCGTATGGGCGGTGGAGACCGCCGCCGATGTGTGGGGCCTGGATCTGGGCGGCCGACCCGCGCAGGGCACGGTGCTGGTGCGCGAGCCGTCCCCGTACGGCTACTGCCGGGCGTCCTGGGAGATCAACCTCGGTTGCAACTTCGGCTGCAAGCACTGCTACCTCGGCGAGCGGCCCTTCTCCGGCCTCGGCTGGGACGACAAAGTGCGACTGCTCGACATCATGCGTGAGGCCGGCGTCCTCTGGCTCCAGATCACCGGCGGCGAGCCCACCATGGATGCCCACTTCCGGGGCGCCTACCGGTACGCCTGGCAGGCAGGGATGATGCTCACCGTCTCCACCAACGGCTCCCTGCTCTGGCGGCCCGACCTCCTCAAACTCTTCCGGGACTGCCCGCCCTACCGGCTGGTCGTCAGCATGTACGGGGCGAGCGAGGAGTCCTTCGACACGCTCACCCGGCGCCGCGGGGCCTGGAAGGCGTTCCGGCGTGGCATGGACGCCGCGCGCGAGGCGGGCCTGCCGCTGCGCATCAACGTCGTGGTGACCGAGGACAACGCGGCCGAGGCCGACGAGATGGCCGCCCTCGCCGAGACGTGGAACGTCGAGAACCACGCGTACACGAACATGACGCCCACGATCTACGGCGGCGGAGAGCCGCTCCTCGCCCAGTCCGCCGCCCACCTGCGGCAACGCAAGCCGTTCGCCGGCTGCAACGCGGGACACACCTTCTTCCACGCCGACCCCCACGCCAAGGTCTCGATCTGCAAGGTCGGCCGCGACGACCAGATCGACCTGATGGCCGAAGGCATCGACGGGCTCACCCGGCTCGGGGCCATTGCCGACCGCCTCATGCTTCGCACCGGTGGGTGCGAGGGCTGCGCCCTGTCCGGCACCTGCCGGGTCTGCCGCCCCCTGGCCAAGCACTACCAGGAGGCGAAGGCGCCGCTGCACAGCTACTGCCAGCACGGAGACAAGGAGAACGCCTCATGACCCCACCCGTACCGGTGACCATCCTCCCCGGCCCGCTGCCCTCGGCCCGCCGCGCGGCCCCGCCCGTCGCGACGCCGTCGATCAACGCCGTCCAGGATCTCGACGCGATCGTGGAGAGCGCGGAGTGCTCCTGCGACGCCGGTGACGACAACCCCCACTGACCGACACGACCCGGTCAACTCCGCTCAGGCCCCGGCGCACTCGCGTCGGGGCCTGAGCCCTGCCCGGCCCGCCACTAGGGTGCCGCTCATGTTCTTCCGCTGGGACTGGCTCCGGCCCCAACTGACCGCGCCGATCGTGCCGACCCTCGGCCCGGTCCACCCCGACGCCCTGACCGTAGGCATCTTCGAGGACACCCTGCGAGCAGCCGCCACCGGAGAGTTCCTGCCCTACGACAAGGACCGGCGCTGGGGTGGTGAGAAGGACGAGAAAGTCCTACGCGAAGCCGTGGTCCATCAGCCCGAGCACACCCTCGTCCCCACCCTGACACGGCGGGGACACGGCGCGGTGAAGGTCTTCGCCTTCGGACTCCGTGACAGCGTCGTGGAGGAGGCCGCCGAACTGGCGACCAAGCTCGCCGCCGCGCACGACGTGGCGGGCGCCCGGGTCGTACGCCCCCTCGGCCCCGAGACCGCGCACCCGCGCGGCACCCGCATCCAGATGAAGGACTTCACAACCGACGCCTGCCCCGCCCCTGACGGCCCGGTTCGGCCAGTCACCACTTGGCCGGCCGCCGTGCAGGAGACCTTCGCGCCGTTCTCCGAGGCCATGGCAGGCGATGGCCTGGCCTTCCTTCACACCCAGATGCAGGCCGGCCAGTGCGGCCCGGTCCTTGCCGCCGCCATCGAGAACCGCATCGTGGGCGCGATCGGCCCCATGGACGTACGTCCTGACGCCATTGGTCGCCCCCAGCTAATGCCCCAGTACTTCGCAGTCCTGCCCGAGGCCCGGGGCCGGGGACTGGGCCGCGTCTTGTGGCGGGCAGCGATGCACTGGGGCCAATCCCATGGCGCCGCCTACCAGCTCCTCCAGACCGAGGTCGACGGCTCCTCCGACCGCCTGTGTCAGTCCGAAGAACTAGCCTCCCTGGGCTTCACCCACACCACGTCCGCGTAGCTCCGAACCGCGCCGCCGTTTCTGGCCGGATGACCCCTGGCAACCTCAGCCACAGAAAGCCGGCCACGACGGCGGGTGCGCCGACCGAGCACCCGCCACGTGTGTCTCCAGCAACCACCCACCGGCCCCAGCCACGCTTTCAGCTGAGGCGGTCGCTACGGTGCAGCTCTCGGAGCGAGCAACAGCAGGGGCAGCCATGGGTACAGACGCACCACATCACGAGTTCCAGGTGGGCGACGTTCTGAGAGTCAGCTGCCCGCCGGCTGAGGGCCGAGTGGCCGATGTGTCCCGCTTCCACGCCTCGGTTGAGTGGCCATGGGCCGAGATCGATCCGCAGTCCCAGTTCAAGTGGAACGGGCAGAGGGCCTTCGCGATGTCGCCCGACTCTTCGGACTGGACCATGAGCCTGTTCAAAACCGACCCTGCGCCATGGAACTTGCACGTCGGTGATAGCTGCCTCGTAGGCATACCTGAGACGCTGGTGCGGATCATCGATATCGGCCGCTTTGACCCTCCGCAGGATGTCGGCTGGCTTCCCCGCCCTCACACGATGCTGATCGTCGTACCCGCCGACTACCCGGACGAGGCTCTTTCCGAAGACGACGGAGACACGATCGACCTTGAATCAGCGGCACCGGTGACAATCGAGCTGGTGTCTCGGAGCTGATCGGGTCTGCATGCCCCGCACGTGCCATGCAGACTCGATCAGCCCCCAGCCTCGCAACAGCCCGGACGCACCCGGGGTGAGTGTCCAAAACTGCGTAACAACGCCGACGAACAGGCGGCGGACGAGCACAATTGTCTGCGGACCATCAGTACAGATGAGAGCCACACCAGGCCAGGGCAGTGCTCGCCCCGAGCTGCTTCGGGACGAAAAGGTCCGTGCCCCATCCATGCCCGATCCCTCGGGGCACCACGGTGAACCACAGCCCAGAGGGGCAACCCATACGAGAACGACCCCCGACCATTCATGCTGGTCAGGGGCCGTTTCATCGGGCGGTGGGTGTGGGATTTGAACCCACGGTGACATCGCTGCCACGACGGTTTTCAAGACCGTTCCCTTAGGCCGCTCGGGCAACCCACCCCGTCCGCGCGTCGACCGGCGCGGAGCGGCCTACAGAGTACCGGGACGACGGAGGGTGTCGCAGCAGACTTCCGGGGTGGGTGAGGCGGGGTCAGCTGTCGCCGGTGCGGGAGCCGAGGGTCAGGGTGGCGGTGGACTCCTTGCCGGCGCGTTCGTAGGTCAGGGTGACCTTGTCGCCCGGCTTGTGGTTCCAGATCTCGCTGATCAGGGTCGGGCCGCTGTCGATGGGCTTGTCGTCGAACTTGGTGATGACGTCGCCCGACTTGAGACCGGCCTTGGCGGCCGGGCCGGACGGGGGGAGCGCCGGGGTGCCGTCGTTGCCGCGGGAGGCGATCTTGGCGCCCTCGGCGGACTCGGACATGTCGACCGTGGCGCCGATGACGGGGTAGACGGGCTTGCCGGTCTTGATCAGCTGGTCGCCGACGTTCTTCGCCTGGTTGATCGGGATGGCGAAGCCGAGGCCGATGGAGCCGGCCTGGCCCAGGGCGCCGCCGGTGGACTGGATGGCGGAGTTGATGCCGATGACCGCACCGCGGGAGTCGAGCAGCGGGCCGCCCGAATTGCCGGGGTTGATGGAGGCATCGGTCTGGAGGGCGCTCATATAGGAGCTTCGGCCCGCGCTGCCGTCTCCGGAGGCGACCGGGCGGTTCTTGGCGCTGATGATGCCCGTGGTGACCGTGTTGGAGAGCCCGAAGGGGGCGCCGATCGCGATCG
Organism: Streptomyces sp. NPDC059248; assembly: GCF_042753905.1. Lineage (NCBI taxonomy): Bacteria > Bacillati > Actinomycetota > Actinomycetes > Kitasatosporales > Streptomycetaceae > Streptomyces > Streptomyces sp. NPDC059248. The sequence goes on from NZ_JBHYZV010000026.1 coordinate 86,300, forward strand.
TGGAGTCGCCGACGGCGACCTTCTCGGAGTCGCCCAGGGCCAGCGGGGTCAGCCCCGCGGGGGCGTTCTTCAGCTTCAGTACGGCGACGTCGTAGCCCTGCGCGCGGCCGACGACCTCGGCGTCGTACTCCTTGCCGTTGGAGAACGTGACCGCCAGGGTGCCGTTCTCCCCCGCGGTGGCCACCACATGGTTGTTGGTGAGGATGTGGCCCTGCTGGTCGTAGACGAAGCCGGTGCCCGTGCCGCCGCCGTCGGATCCGCCCGGAAGGTCCGCACCGCCACCGCCACCGCCACCGGACTTCACCTCGATGGTCACGACGCTCGGCAGCGCCTTCGCGGCGACCGCGGCCACCGTGTCGGGGGCGCGCTTGAGGTCCTTCGGGATCTCCGACGCCGTGACCGTCGTCGAGGCGTTGTCCTCCTTGCGCTCGTTCGCCGCCCAGTAGCCGGCCGCGCCGCCGACGCCGCCCGCCACCAACGCGGCGACCAGGACCGCCGTGACCAGGGCCGTCCCCCGCTTGCGCGGAGGCTTGGCGTCGCCACCGGCCGGGGCGGGGGCACCCCAGGCGGGGCCGTCGCCGCCGGGCGCGGGGGAGGGGAACGCGGCATTCGGGGGAGGCGGGGAGGCCCAGCCCGCGCCCGTCGGGTGCGGGTCCGCTCCCGGACCGGCAGCCGTGTACCCGTCCGGCTGCTGCTGCGGCGGCTGGGGCGGTGGTGTGTGCGCGGCCGCGCCGGGCGCCGACGGGGTGTATTCGGGGTGCGGGGGGTGCTCGGCGTGGGCCGCGGGCGCCGGGGGTGCGGACGGAGGAGCCGGGGGTACGGAGTCGGTGGGCGCCGGATCCGCGAGCGCGAAGTCGGACGCGGGCGCCGGGGGCGCGGCGGGTGCCGGAGGCCGTCCCTCGGGAGAAACCGGCGGCACGGGGGGTACGGGTGGGGCAGACGGGGTCGCCGACTGCTGCGACGGACCCTCGGTGCCCTCGTACTCGGTGCTCACAGCTATTCTCCTCCGGTCGCGAAGTCCGCGCGGTACTGTCTCGGATCAGCATTTCCCACAGCCCGTCAGACCACGGTAAGCGGGAGCTGTGCCTCTTCCGTCATTCCTTTATAAGCGACAAAGCGGGCGGATGGCGGAGCGGGCGGGGATCTGCCGCGCCGGACCTTTCCGTGCCCCCCGCACCCGCCCCGCCCACCACGGTGGCACCATGTCGCGGTGACCCCAGCACGGCAGCAGAACATCCAGGTCGTGGCCCACCGCGGCGCCTCCGAGGAGGCCCCCGAGCACACGCTGGCCGCGTATATGAAGGCGATCGAGGACGGTGCCGACGCGCTCGAATGCGATGTACGGCTCACCGCGGACGGGCATCTCGTCTGTGTGCACGACCGGCGGGTGAACCGGACGTCCAACGGGCGCGGCGCCGTCTCCGCGCTCGAACTCGCCGACCTCGCCGCACTCGACTTCGGCACCTGGAAGGGGCGCGAGGACTCCGCCGAGAGCCCCGACTGGGGCGATCCGTCCCTCACCTCGGTCCTCACCCTGGAGCGGCTGCTCGAACTCGCCGCCGACTCGGGCCGCCGGATCGAGCTGGCCATCGAGACCAAGCACCCGACGCGCTGGGCCGGGCAGGTGGAGGAGCGGCTGCTCCAGCTCCTCGGCCGGTTCGGACTCGCCGCGCCCGCGTCGCCCGAGGAGTCGGCCGTACGGGTCATGAGCTTCTCGGCCCGGTCGCTGCACCGGGTCGCGGCGGCGGCGCCGACCCTGCCCGCGGTCTATCTGATGCAGTTCGCCGGGCCCCGGCTGCGCGAGGGGCGGCTGCCCGCGGGCTCCCGGATCGCCGGTCCTTCCATCCGCATGGTGCGCAACCACCCGGAGCACGTCGAGCGTCTCCACCGGGCGGGGCACCGGGTCCATGTGTGGACCGTCGACGACCCGGCCGACGTGGACCTGTGCGTCCGGCTGGGTGTGGCGGCGATCATCACCAACCGGCCGCGGCAGGTGCTGGCGCAGCTCGGCCGCTCCGGCGGCTGAGGACCGGCCCGCGCCGACCGGTCGCGAGCTTTCGGCGACCGCGACCTTTCGGCGACCGCGCGCGTCCGTCGTGTAACTCCGGACACAGATCACCACACACATCTCCTTCACATATGCGCCCGCCTCCTTCGGGAAAGCCCTGATATCGAGGGGTACGACCCGCCATAGGTGCACATGACACCCACTACAAGGAGTGCACCGGCGCGTTCGCACCGTACTCCCCGGTCAGTAGTGACCCCATCCGGCCACCCGGGCTCGGTTTCCGGTCCAGTCCATCGGGGCATTCACACGGTGGCGTGGGGCAAAGGAGGTCTCGGGGGTGGCGTTGGTGGTGGCACAGCACGTGCCCACGTCGTCGAGCATGGCCGTACCCCATGGCCCTGCGGGCGTGGGTGAGGCGAGGCATCGGATGCGTGAGCAGCTACGCATGAGCAAAGTGCCCGAATCGGTCATCGACGACGCGATGCTGATTCTTTCCGAACTACTGAGCAATGCCTTCCGGCACGGCAGGCCCCTGGGCCGCGCCGACCGGGGCGACGGCGACATACGCGCGGCCTGGCGGGTGGACCGGTCGGGCCGGCTGGCGGTCGAGGTGACGGACGGCGGCGGACCCACGCGGCCCGTGCCGTCGACGCCCTCGGTGACCGCGCGCGGGGGCCGCGGCCTCCAGATCATCACGGCACTGGCCCGGGAATGGGGCGTACGCGACCATCCGTCGGGCGAGGTGACCGTATGGGCGCTGGTGACGCAGGGCAGCGCCCACGATCCGTACGCTACGCGCGTCACCGGCGGTGTGCCGGGCGGCGGGTTCGGCTTCGCGGACCCGTACGAGGGCGTTCCGTACGACGGTGTGGCGTATGACGGTGTGACGTACGACAGAAGGTCGGGGGGCGCTTCCGGCGGGGAGCCGCGCGACGCCTCCTGAGCACGACGCCTCCGGGCGATCCCGGGGCCCGCGGTCCGGCACCGCCGGCATCACCGACACCGCCGGTTCCGCCCCGGGTCCCGTACGACGGTCCCGGCACGGGCGAGCCGCCGCGTACCCCCACGGCGCGGCGAATCGCGCGTGCCGGATGTCGCGGGCCGGACGGGACTTTCCCGGCATGGCCTAGGCTCGCGCCAGCACCGCCGACCGAGAATCGCCCCGAGCACCAGCCATCACGCGTCACGTGCCCGCGCGCCGACCCAGGACGCGTACGGGCACCGCACAAACGCCGTATCCACGGGAGAAGCCACACCATGGCCAAGAAGCGCCCCCAGACCACGTCCGCCAGGCAGCAGCCGCAGGGCCGGAGCAGGACCGTCGGCGCCAATGAGCCCGTGCCGGTGGTCGGCGCCCGGGAGCCGTGCCCCTGCGGGTCGGGCCGCCGCTACAAGGCGTGCCACGGCCGCGCGGCCGCCCAGGCCGTCGCCGAGCTGGTCCAGCGGCCCTTCGAGGGGCTGGCGGGCGAGGCCGACTGGGTCGCCCTGCGCGAGCTGGTCCCGGCCGCCACGATCCCGCTGACGCTCAAGGACGGACTGCCCGACGGCGTCCCGTCCGTGACGCTGGCGACCGTGCTGCCGATGGCCTGGCCGGCGCTCCGCCGCGACGACGGCTCGGTCCTCGTCGGGCTGCAGAACGACACCGCGTCCGGCGATCTCAGCCGCGATCTCGCGGACACGCTCAGCCGCGCGCTGCGGGCAGAGCCCGGCACCCCGGTCGGCGCCGAGCGCGCCGCGTCCGGCGACGGCCCCCGGCTCCAGGACCTGCTCGACCCGGCCGCCCCCTTCGAGCCGGTGGTGCACACCGGGTTCGAGTTCTGGGTGCCGGAGGCCGAGTCCGCCGACGCGGATGTGACCGCGTCCCTGGAGCGGGCGAACGCCGCGGCCATCCCGACCGTCAGGCTCACCGGCGTCGACGCCGCCTACTGGTGCGAGACCCCGGAGAAGAACCACCTCCGCTGGGTGATGACCCACCCCGAGGAGAAGCTGCTCGACGCCCTCGCCCGGCTCCACGCCGCGGGGACCGCGTCCCTCGGCGACGGCACCCGTCTCGTCGGCTCGTTCCGGGCGCACGGCCTGACCGTCCCGGTCTGGGACCTGCCGTCCGGCATGGGCGCCGAGGAGTGCGAGAAGCCCGCGGCCGCCTTCGCCGAGCGGCTCGGCGAGGCCCTCGCGTCGGACGCCCCGCTCACTCCCGAGGAGCGCAGGGCGCGCGGCGGTCTCACCAATCGACAGATCACGCTGAGCTGAACACGCCAATTATTACGGCCGACTCACAACTGGCCTGAACACGACCCCGAGTTGAATCCCGGGCCGTCGCCGGCCCGGGATCCGTGGTCGGCGCGGGTGGGCGGTGCCGGGATTAGCCCGTGACTCCAGTCACAACTCCCGCCACACTCAGCCGATTCTCTGTCCGAATAACCGAGATCGAATTTGCGAACCGCAGATCTCTTGTTACCGTTCTTATGAGCCCGGTCGCTGGTGCATCCCCCGTCGCCAGCGATCGGGCCTCTGTCGTTTCGGCTCCGCCGCCGACACCCGCTGGGCCCGTCGGCCGAACCGGGCCGGAGGATCGGCTTCCGCCCCGGCCGTCCGACCACCGACGATCGCACATTCAACGATCCGCGGCCGCGCGGTAGTTGCCGGCGGACTCGCTCCCCGAGCGGAGTAGCAGCGGCGCCCGGACCGCCGTCCCGCCCAAGCCGTCCGGAGCGCCGTGTGAGCCCTCTCCGGCCGCTTCCGACGGCATCGCGGCCGCCGCGAACTCGACGACCGCCGAATAGCCCGTGAGCCCCCGGGAAGACACCCTCGGCGTCTCGCAGACCCCCGGCTCGTCACCCGCTTCGACCACGCAGTTCATCTGAAGCGTTCGCCATCCCGGACCCATGAGAGTCAGTACGGAACTCAATTCCGCGCCGGTGGCATTCCGGTAGTACGTACGCGCCCAGGTGGCACGGCCATCGGCCAGTACACATGTCTGTGCTTCAACACCGTCGGGAGAGGTGAGTTCCGGCCCGCAGCGGGCTCTCGTGGCCCCCGTGCCCTTGGTCCCGGCCGGTACGGAAGTCGGCATTCCGACCCTTGGACCGGCCTCGTTTACGGCCCTCGGTGCCATGACGTCCCGGTGGGTGGGGTGATTTCCAGTCGTTTTACGGGGGGAACCGCCCGGCGCCTCGTGGCCCGTGCCGGGGACGTCGCCCTCCCCCGCCACCGCGCCCGGCGGCACCAGCACCGCGAACGCCGCGACCAACACGATTCCGACCATGCGGAGTTTCATGGACACCTGCCGACTGCGCGAAAAACAGTGGTCGTGCCGGGAAACGGACACGCCGGAAAGGGAGAAGCGGAAGAAGAGGGGAAACCGTGGGGCGGAACGAGGGGAAACGAGACCAGGAACCGGCGAACCGGTGCGGAGCCTCGGCCGTGAATACGGCGCGGCACCCGATCGGGGACCGGTGGGGCGACGATATCCGCGTCGCGCGGCGGGACGCCGGGCCGCGCACCCGATTCCCGTACAACTCGGGCCCACTCCTACCCGTTCGGGTGAGGGCGGGGCGCCCGCCGGCGCCCCCCCCCCCCCCCCCCGCTCGTATAAAAAAAAACCA